>CAMYZR010000310.1 GCA_947303905.1 uncultured Atopobiaceae bacterium | reverse complement strand
GGCATAGCGCGTGACCTGGGAATACTCGTCGCGCGTCATGCAGCCCTCCACGGTGCGCGACGGACGGATGCCCATGAGCACCTTGGGGTTGTACAGCACGTGCGCCTCCTCGTCGTCATCGAAGTAGACGACGACGGCCTTGGTCACGCCAATCTGGTTTGCGGCCAGGCAGGAGCAGTCCTCGAGCGAGGAAGCGGTGTCGATCAGGTCCTGTGCGACGTCCGCATCGGCGGGCGTGGCCTTCTCGCACACCTGGAAGAGGATGGCCTCGTCCTTGACCAGCTCTTTGATCATAAGGGTTCCTTTCGTAGCTGCGGGGCCCACGCCCCGAATGTGACACCCACCCATCCTACACGTGCTAAGGCTCGACAACACATCCTCCACCATCGGCCGGGCGCTGAGGTTGTACCATAGGCGCTGGATTTTCGCACGGCAGAAAGGCCGCCCATGGAACAGCTCGACCTCCAAGCGCTGCTCGACAAGACCACCGAGATCTGCGAGGCACTCGTGCGCGCGGACGTGGGCAGCTGTCGCACCGAGGGACGAAACCTCGCCGTGCAGCTGCAGAGCTGCCTCGCCCGCTTTGGCGCCTACATCGCCGACGCGGACGGCACGGTGTCCGCAGAGGAGCTCGAGTTCATCCGCACCGCGCTCGGCTATACCCCCGACGCGCCCGTCATCGTTGGCATCCGCAGCCGCCATGGCTCGGCCGCCATGCCCGACCAGGGCGTCCCGCAGACGCTCAAGTACGCCGTGCTCGCAGACGCAGGCCAGAAGCTCAAGCCCGACCCCTACAAGGGCCAGTCCTCCATGATCATCTATGACGCGTTCAGGGTCTTCGGGAAGGCCGTGCTCACACAGGCGGCTCCCGGTCCCAACAACGCGGGCGCGCAGCGCCTGACCGCCTACCTCGAGAAGATGGAGCAGATGCTGCGCGAGTACGCGGTCTGGCGTCCCGCCTCGCAGAAGTCCTACCGCATCGTCGAACCCACGGCGTCAGGCGACGCGTCCGCGCCGGAGGAGACCGACGACCTCGAGGCCGCACTTGCCGAGCTTTCCGACCTGGTGGGCCTCGATGCCGTGAAGCGCCAGGTCAACATGCTCGTCAACCTCATCCAAGTGCAGCGAATGCGCCAGGCGCAGGGCATGAAGGCCACCGACATCTCCAAGCACATGGTCTTTCTGGGCAACCCCGGCACGGGCAAGACCACCGTCGCACGCCTGCTCGCGCGCATCTACAAGGCACTCGGCGTCCTGCGCACAGGCCAGCTCGTAGAGGTCGACCGCTCGGGACTCGTCCGCGGCTATATCGGGCAGACCGCCACCCGCACCGCTGAGGTCATCGACGAGGCACTCGGAGGGCTGCTCTTCATCGACGAGGCCTACGCGCTCACCGTGCACAAGAGCGAGGGCGACTTTGGACAGGAGGCGGTGGACACGCTGCTCAAGGCCATGGAGGACCATCGAGACGACCTCGTGGTCATCGTCGCGGGCTACACCGACCTCATGGAGCAGTTCCTCGACTCCAACCCCGGCCTGCGCTCGCGCTTCTCCAACATGATCCGCTTCGAGGACTATTCTGCCGACCAGCTGCTGGCCATTCTCCAACGCAACCTCGACAAGCAGGAGTATCACCTGTCAGAGGCTGCCGAGAAGCGCGCGTGGGAGCTCATCAAGTACCGCGTGGCGCACAAGCCGGAGAACTTTGCCAATGCCCGCGACGTGCGCAACATGATGGAGCACGCCATCGCCAACCATGCCGTGCGCGTGGCCGGCATCGAGGGAGCGGGCGAGAGCAAGGCCATCCTGAGCACCATCGAGCCCGAAGACCTCGAGGACTGGCAGTAGGCGCAGGCCTTTGCGTCCGTGGGGGCGGACCGGCGCCAGACGACCGGTGCCCCAACGCTCCGGCATACCCAGCGCTACAATACAGGAGCTGAAACAAACGACAACCGGCTAGGAGCCACCATGGCAGAGACACTCATGTTCAAGGACATGCCCTACGAGCGACCGGACGCGGAGGCTGTGAAGAGCCAGGTCCACGAGCTCGCCAAGCGCCTACGCAGCGCCGCAGACTACGACGAGGCGCGCGGCATCTTCATGGAGCGCGAGCTGCTCGAGAAGCACATCGACACGCTGGGCAACATCGCCTCCATCCGCCACTCCATCGACACGCGCGACACCTTCTACGACGCGGAGCAGGAGTTCTGGGACGAGTTCGTGCCCGAGCTGGCCGAGGCCGAGAACGCATGGACCAAGGCTATGCTCGAGAGCCCCTTCCGCCCCGACTTCGAGGCTGAGTTCGGCAATGTCATGTTCCTCAACGCCGAGATCGAGGCGCGCAGCTTCTCGCCCGAGATCATCGGCGAGATGCAGCAGGAGGGCAAGCTCACCACCGAATACGGCAAGCTCATCGCCTCGGCGCAGGTCCCCTTCGAGGACAGCACCTACACCCTCTCCCAGCTCACGCCCTTCAAGACCGATGCCGACGACGCGCGTCGCCTCGCCGCCTGGAAGGCCGAAGGCGCCTGGTACAAGGAGCACCAAGCGGACCTTGACCGCATCTACGACCAGCTCGTTCACCTGCGCGACACCATGGGCAAGAAGCTCGGTCACCCAAACTTCATCCCCCTGGGCTACGACCGCATGGAGCGCAACTGCTACACCAAGGAGGACGTGGAGAAGTTCCGCGCGGCCGTGGTCAAGTACCTGGTGCCGCTCTGCGACAAGATCTACCGCAACCAGGCAGAGCGCCTGGGCGTCGAGTACCCGCTCTCCTTTGCCGACGCAGTGCTGACGTTCCGCTCGGGCAATCCGCGTCCCCAGGGCACGGCCGACGACATCCTGGCGGCCGGCAAGCGCTTCTACGACGAGCTCTCCCCAGAGACCG
>CAMYZR010000309.1 GCA_947303905.1 uncultured Atopobiaceae bacterium | reverse complement strand
CGGTGCCTCGCGAGATGATCGCCCGCGCCGCGCGCGAGGCTGCCGAGGCCGCGGGCTATGCCGGTGGCCTTGCGGTGGAGATCTCCATACCTGAAGGCGTCGAGCTGGCCGCGCACACCTTCAATCCACGCCTGGGCATCGAGGGCGGCATCTCGGTGCTCGGCACCTCGGGCATCGTCCGACCCATGAGCGAGGAGGCACTGATCGACTCGCTCAAGCTCGAGCTTTCGGTGCTGCGCGCGGCAGGAGCCACGCACCTGCTGGTGGTCCCCGGCAACTATGGGCGCGACTATGCCGCCTCGGCGCTGCACCTCTCGCTTGACCAGGCGGTGCAGTGCTCCAACTACCTTGGGGCCGTGATTGACGAGGCGGGGCTCTTGGGGTTCACGGACGCGCTGGTTGTGGGCCATATCGGCAAGATGGCCAAGGTGGCTGGCGGCATCATGAACACGCACTCGCGCGTGGCTGACTGCCGCGCCGAGGTGATGGCAGCGCATGCCGCGCTGGTTGGGGCCTCTCGCGAGGCAGTCGTCCGCATCATGTCGGCGCCGACCACCGATGCCATGCTTGATGCGTTGGCGCAGGACGGGCTGGCAGAGGCAGCCATGGAGTCGCTCATGAGGAGCCTTGCCGACAAGCTTGCCTACCGTGCAGCCGGCAGGCTGCAGGTGGAGGCCATCGTGTTTTCCAACCAGCATGGCCTGTTGGGGGAGACGCCGGGTGCCGCTGCGCTTGCGGCACGCCACGTATGTGAGGGGGAGAGCGCATGATCCACTTCGTGGGGGCTGGCCCTGGCGCGGCCGACCTCATCACGCTGCGCGGCGCACGTCTGCTCGAAGAGGCGGATGTGGTCATCTACGCGGGGTCGCTCGTCAACACCGAGCTGCTGTCCACCTGCAGGGAGGGCTGCGAGCTGCACGATTCCGCGCGCATGACCTTGGAGGAGGTCATCGAGGTGATGCGTTTGGCCGAGCAGCAGGGAAAGGGCTGCGTGAGGCTGCACTCGGGCGACCCCTCCCTCTATGGGGCGCACCGCGAGCAGATGGATGCGCTCGACGCACTGGGTATTCCCTACGACGTGGTGCCTGGGGTGTCATCGCTCATGGGCGCGGCGGCAGCCTTGCGTGCGGAGTACACGCTGCCAGAGGTCTCACAGTCGCTCATCGTCACCCGCATGGAGGGGCGCACGCCCGTGCCTGCGGGCGAGAAGCTGAGGCTCATGGCCACTCACGGTTGCACGATGGTGCTCTTCCTGTCGGCGGGATTGCTCGAAGGTGCCCAGGAGGAGCTCTTGGCTGGGGGCTACGGTCCGGACACGCGTGCGGCCATCGTGTATCGCGCGACCTGGCCTGACGAGGCCGTCTATCGCTGCACGGTTGCTACCCTGGCGCAGTGCGCGCGCGAGCACGGTATAACGCACACCGCATTGGTTGCAGTCGGTGGCTTCCTGGGTGATGCCTACGAGCGCTCTCGCCTCTACGACCCCAGCTTCTCCCATGGCTTTAGGGAGGCATCGTCGCAGGCAGAAGGATGTGACCGGCCATGAGGGTGGCTGCGGTCGCATTCACGCGTAGGGGCCTGGGACTCGCGCGGCGCGTCGCGCACGCGCTCGAGGCAGACGGCTCTGTCGTGGAGCTGTCGGCTCCCGAGCGCTTCGCCGACGGCGCGGGCGTCTGCGTCCTGGACGATCTTTCCAGTTGGGTTGCACGCGCGTTCGAGCGGGCAGATGCGCTGCTGTTCGTATCGGCTACCGGGATTGCCGTGCGTGCCATCGCACCGTATGTGGCGGACAAGATGAGCGACCCCGCGGTGGTCTGCGTGGACGAGGCGGGCCAGATCGCCGTGCCACTGCTCTCGGGACATGTGGGCGGCGCCAACAGGCTTGCGCGCAGGATCGCTGACATCTGTGGCGGTAGGGCGGCCATCTCGACTGCGACCGACGTCAACCACGTCTTTGCGGTGGACGAGTGGGCGCATGAGCAGGGGCTGGTCCTCATGGAGCGCGAGGTGGCAAAGCGCATCTCTGCAGCGCTGCTCGAGGGCGGGCAAGTGGGCATCATAAGCGACTTCGCCCTTGCGGGCACGCTTCCCGAGGGCTTGGTGGCTGGCACGGATGCCCAGGGGCTTGGGTTGGGCATATCCATCTCCTACGACACCTCAAAGGAGCCCTTCGCAAGCACGCTGCACCTGGTGCCGCGCACGGTGGTGGCAGGCATCGGTTGCAAGCGCGGTACGCCTGTCGAGGGGATCGCGGCACTCGTGGGCCGTTGCCTGGACGAGGCGCACGTGGCCCCGGCTGCGCTTTCCGCCGTGGCCTCGATAGACGTGAAGGCTGACGAGCAGGGTCTGCGGGCGTTTGCTGCCCAGTGCGGCTGCGAGCTGCGTCTGTACGGCGCATCTGAGCTCCAGGCGGTGCCGGGCGACTTCTCCTCATCGGAGTTTGTGCTGCGTACGGTTGGCGTTGACAACGTCTGCGAGCGGGCTGCGTGCGTCGGTGGCCAGACGCTGCTTCTGCCCAAAAGGAGCGAGAGCGGCGTGACGGTGGCCCTGGCCGCATCCGATCCGCATCTGGTGTTGCCAGGCCTCCCCGCGGAGAGGCCCGCGACGCTTGTCTGCGTGGGTCTCGGTCCGGGAGGCGCTGACGACATGACCCTGCGTGCGCGCAAGGCCCTGGACGCCGCTGACCTCATAGTGGGCTACACCACCTACATCGACCTGATTCGCGATGCCTATCCTCACAAGGAGCTGCTGGCGACGCCCATGCGCAAGGAGGTCGAGCGCTGCCGCATGGCGCTCGAACGCGCACGGGAGGGCAGGCACGTGGCCATGGTCTGCTCGGGCGATCCGGGCGTCTATGGCATGGCAGGCCTGCTGCTCGAGCTGGCCGAGGAGTAC
>CAMYZR010000308.1 GCA_947303905.1 uncultured Atopobiaceae bacterium | reverse complement strand
GTCGCTCAGCTCAAGCGGGTTCAGCGCGCGCTTCCCGCTCATATACATAAGCCCCGTGACGATGCTGAACACGCACAGCAGGCTATAGAACACCCCACACAGAATGAGTGGGACGTTGTGCGCCTCAAAAGCTGCCCATGTCATGGTCTTTCCCCTTTCACAGCAGCTCGACGGGCACACCCAGCTGTCCGCCATCCACCGTGATGGCGTACACCGCGCAGTTGCCCAAATACTTTGACCAATACGAGCCGCCAGAATCAGGCGTGAGGTGCTCCAGGATGCCTTTCATCGCGATGGCATGCGTCGAGATGAGCACGTCCCCGTCAAGCACCTTGATTTCCTCGACAAATGCCCCCGTTCGCGCAACCACGTCGGCAAGCTGCTCCATGCCCTCCGGTGCCGGATTGTGCACAAAGTCGCTGAAGAAGGTGATGATCTCGGGTGGTGGGCTCTTCAGGTCAATGCCCTCATAGGGGCCATAGTCCATCTCTATGAGGCGCTCGTCGCACTGTACCGGCACACCTGGCGCCACCAGCTCTGCCGTCTGCACCGCACGCTGAAGCGGACTAGAGAAGACGTGGCGAAACACAATTCCGCGCGCGGCAAGTTGGCGAGCGGCCTCTCGTGCCTGCTCCTCACCCGTCTCGTTGAGCGGCGCGTCGCTTCTCCCCTGCAAGGCATGCGCGCTGTTGAGCGCTGTCTGTCCGTGGCGGATGACGTATATCATGCGACGATCTCCCTGATCGAACCGTTGGAAATGCTTCCTTGATGAGCGCAATAACCAGCAGCTTAGCGAATTAGCGCGAGGACAGGAAGCCTAACTGACAGTCACCAAATCACACATTTTGATGCGATAGACATCATGAGTCTTCTGGCCTTATACGTTTACGTCGAACACTCACTGTTGTACAGTCATGGCTATCCACTTAACGCGAGGAGGAATCGTGCGCACAAATATCGAGTACGACTCACTCTATGACCCACATAACCACGACCTGCTCCTTCGGACCTGTCCCAACATTCGAGAGCTTGGCGGATACGTCGGCGAATACGGCCTCACTCAGACGCATCGCTTTGTGCGCTGTGGAGCGACGCGCGCCATCAGCACCGATGAGCAAGAGCTTTTGCGCACATGGGGAGTGACGCGCGTTCTTGATCTGCGCAGCCGCGGAGAGGAGCCACGCGCCACCTGCCCGTTTTCGCGCACGTCATGGGCAACATGGAAGAACGTTCCGCTGTTTGATTACGACCTCTCTGCGCCGGCCATGATGCCTGTACGGGACGTGGACAACTACCTCGTGACGAGCTACCTGCGCATGCTTACGAACAAGAAGGCGCTCCGCGACATCTTTGCCTTCCTTTCGCAGACGCCACCCCGAGAGTGCGCGCTCTTCCACTGCGCGGCGGGCATGGACCGAACAGGCGTGGTCAGCATGCTCTTGCTGAGCTTGGCGCGGGTCCCCCGCAGGGACATCATCAGGGATTATGCACTCTCGTTTGGCGAGCCAGATGACGTGGACGCCACCATCGACGCACTGTCTGGCAAAGAGGAGGCGCCCACCGCTCCCTATGCCTATATCCTCGATACGCGGGTGAAGACCATCTCCACGGTGTATGACAGCATCCTTGCAGCCCATGGGTCCATCTGGAGTTTCCTGCGCAGCTGCGAGGTGCCCACTGAACAGCTGGACGCCGTCCTGGGGCATCTTGTCGGCTAGCAAAGCACCGCACCAGAAAGGGACGGGCCTCGGTGGAGCGCAATGCGCGCCGCCGAGGCCCGTCCTTCTCAGTACCTAGCCAGGTTGCCTACCACTTACGGTGAGGCCTTGGGTTGGTGAGCTTCTGGATGCACAGGGCAAGCTCACCCAGATACATCAGCTCGCGATAGTCGCTCACCCAGCGGAGCTCGGGTACGTAGGCCATCGGGATGGTGCGCCACAGCCACTCGCGGAGCTCGTCCATGTCGCGCACGAGCGGCGCAGCCACGTACACCGCGTCAGGCGACACCGTGCAGATGCTCGCGCACAGATAGTTGGCCACGATTTCGGTCATACCCTCGTAGGTCCACACCATCTCGTACGGGTCTCCTGAGAAGCCCATCAGCCAAGCCACCGGTTCCATCTCGCCGGCGTAGTTCAGGCGGCCCTTGCAGAGGTGGCCATCGCATACGATACCCTCGCCGCATGGAATCATGCCCGTCTGCTGGATGTGGAAGACCACCGAGTCGAAGTCGTCCTGGCTCATGTAGCAGCCCATGGCAGCGGCGTTGGCATCGTTGTCCATGTAGACCTCAATGCCGTAGCGGCGCTTCAGCTCGCGGCCAAGGTCGTAGTCGCGCACGTCCGTCGCCGGCATCGAGACCGACTCGCGGTTGATGATGCCCGGCATGGCGATACCCACGGCATCCAGGTCAGAGACGTTGATGCCATCAACCTTCACCGTAGCCAGCACGTCTTGGATGTCGCGGAAGTTGACGTGCTTCTTGTACACCATGCCGTCGAGGGCCACGCCCTTGTTGGCAAACACGCGATACCCGATGACCGACGTGTCCTCGCGGTGAAGCACCGAGATGACCATGACGTCCTTGGTATCGTCGATGGGACGGACGATCTTCAGGTCCTTGCCGGTGGGAGCCTGCTCGATGCCCTCGTCAAGCGCATCGAGCAGCATGTGGAGCGTAGCGTTCACGTCAAACCGCGCAAAGATGTCGCCCGGAATCTCGATGACCAGCGCGTTGGGGTATGCAAGCTGCGCGTCCTTGCGTCGGTATCCCAGCTGCGGGGCGACCATGACCACGTCGTAGGTGCCGCCCGCCGCGATGGCGCTGTCGAGCGGCACGGCCGTAAAGTCGTAGTGCAGCGACAGCGACTCGGCCAGCTGGTTGAGTTTGCGCTGG
>CAMYZR010000307.1 GCA_947303905.1 uncultured Atopobiaceae bacterium | reverse complement strand
CGCCGACTCGTGCAGGTTGCCCGGTATTCGCAGCGTTATCGTCGCCGCCTCACCGTCCGCAAGGTATTCCTGAATCTCTCGCTCGGTGGCGTTCTTCTCAACCAGCTCGGCATACTTCATGCATGCTCCAGACCTCGTGGATGTAATACAAATTAAAGTATATCACCGCATGCGAGAGCGGTAGCGTCTACTTACCTTCCGGTCAGGGTTTCCGCCAGATACCACGTTACGCTCCTATTTCAACCCAGCGTGTACAGCACTTGGGACAGCCTGAACGGTTTTATCCCAGTGACCTCTGGCGCTCGCCAGCCCCTTGCCTTCCTTGAGCAGCGCACAGTCGCACGGAACCCGCGCACTGGCGCAAGGGCCGCGATGTTTTTCAATTTCTTTTCGGTGGGACAGATCGTCCCAGCGCCTCCGAAAACAAACCGCTGCGCTTGGAAAAACACCGCCGGGTTCACTTCCTCCCAAGGCCGGCTTCGCATTTCCCCCTTGCGCCCGGGCGGAACCCGTGCGCCGACGCAGCCACAAGGCAGGCCAAAGGGGCCGGCCAAGACTTTAGGAGGTCACCATGAAAGACAACAACCTGTTCGAGAAGGCCGTCAAGGCGTCCGCACGCTACTGCGAGCTCAAGGGCTACGAGGTCGTGGAGCAGAACTGGAGCCCGGAAGGCTCCGAGGAGTCGATCCCGCTCATCGCATACGAGGACGACGTGCTCGTGTTCATCGACGTCACGGTCCGCAACGGCTTCGAGGGCTTCGTCCCCGAGTCCGAGACCGACCGCGAGGCCATGGAGGTCCTGGCTGCGAGGTACCTGGCGCAGGCAGACTTGGACGCCAACATCGAGGTCCGCTTCGACATCATCTCGATGATGGTCGTGCGAGAGGACCGCGCGATGCTCAAGCACCACATCAACGCTTTCTCGGTGGCCGCGTAAGGCCTCCTAGCGCCTCCGAGCGAGGGCCGCAGGGCCCGGGCCGAAAGGCTCGGGCCCGCCCGGACTCGGACGGCATCAATCAATCGTCACACGCCTGCGTCCCGATGCAGGCGCGGGCATGGCGAGCCGGTGGCTCCGGTGCCCGGGCGGGACTTCCACACCGTCCGGGCGAACAGCCGTTTCCGCCGTCAGGTGATATACTTGTCGGTGGCGCGGGATATACGCCCGCAGACAACCGAATACCGGGCCCACTTCCACAAACTCCGGGCCCAAGATGCAAAGGAGCAGGTATGCGCACCATCGCCATATCCAACTACAAGGGCGGCGTGGGCAAGACAACCACCGCCGTCAACCTCTCAGCCATATTCGCCGCAAAGGGCATGCGCGTGCTGCTGGTCGACTTGGACCCGCAGGCGTCCGCGACCGACTTCTTCGGGCTCTACGACGCCGCGGCGCAAGGCTCCTCGGTCGACCTCCTCTACCGAAACGCGCCGGTGCTGTCCACCGCGCACGAGACCGGCACCGGAAACCTCTGGTGCGTGCCGTCGACCATCGACCTCATCGACCAGAACGAGCTGATGCTGCGCGAGCAGCGGCTGCGCTTCGCCCTCGACGACGCCTCGGGCGACTTCGACGTGGCTATCATCGACTGCTCTCCGACGCTCAAGCGCCTCGCGTTCAACGCGTACGTCGCCGCGGCGGCGGACGGCATGGTGATCATCCCCGTGAAGCTCGACGCCACGGTCATGCGCGGGACCGCATTCACCGTGAACGCCATCCGCTCCATCTCGGGCGCGCTCAGGATCCCGGTTCCCGAATGGAGGATTCTGCGCACCTGTGTGCCAGGGCGCATGACGAAGGCGGAGCGCATCGGCGCCGAGGTGCTCGACGCCAACTTCCCGGGCATGCAGTTTCAGACCATCATCCACCAGTCTGCGAAAGTCGGCGAGGGCAGCTGGCAATGGGCGCCGGTCGTGGAGTTCAACCCGGGCAGCCGCCCCGCCAAGGACTACCTCGCCCTCGCGGAGGAGGTGCTCCATGGCTAGCGTCTCCGACATCGCCAAGGGCTTCACCATCTCGGGGCTGCTCGACGCCGACGCCCGCACGCGCGAGCGCTTCCGCGTGGCGGAGATTCCCGTCATTGAGATTGCGGACCATCCAGCCAACGTCACCTACAGCATGGACGAGGACGGCATCCGCGACCTCGCCGAGTCGATACGGCGCGACGGCATAACCGACCTGCCGCTCGTTCGTCGCCTTCCCGACGGCGGCTACCAGATGGTGTCCGGGCACCGTCGCAAGGCGGCCTACGCCATGCTCGCCGAGGACGACCCGGCATTCGCCAAGCTGCCCTGCAGGGTGGTCGACGGGATGTCCGACGAGGACGCGCTCGTGCTGCTGCACACGGCCAACTACTTCACGCGCGAGCTCAACGTGCTGGAGCGCGCAGAGGCCTCGCGGGCCCTCAAGGCCGAGGTTGCCGAGCTCCGCAGATCGGACCCGTCGCTCAAGGGCGTGCGTACCGAGGACATCAAGGCGGCCATCATCTCTGCGCACACGGGCAGGAAGGTGAGCGGCAAGACCGTGCAGAGGCAGGAGCGGACGGCCCGCCTCGTGGAGAAGAGCCTCGCTCCCGAATGGAAGGCCGAGGCCGTCGCCGGCAACCTCACGGACGCCGATATCGAGCGCCTCTCGACGATGGATCCAGACGAGCAGAGGCGGCTCTTCGCAACGGGCGAGAAGCCGAAATCCCACCGCGCGAACGACCTCGAAGCCGCCCTGCGCAAGGCCGTGTCGCAGCTGTCGAAAGCGGAGGCGGCCGCCTCCGAGAGCGGCATGACGGAAGCCGCCAGAAGCCTCATCGCAGACGTGAAGGCAGCCGTCACGCGCCTCGAGGGGGCATCGTGGTAGCCCTATATTGCCGGCAGGCGCAGCCTGACGGCCGGATTAGCAAGCAGCCTATTGTGTATATCAACCACACCAATAG
>CAMYZR010000306.1 GCA_947303905.1 uncultured Atopobiaceae bacterium | reverse complement strand
GGAAGCGGACAGTGGGAGGAAGCTGAAGCTTCCGCTCTACCACAATTCATTATGGCATTGGTGTGAGACATGCGTTTCAAAGGATCGCTCTAACTGGGTCTTACAGATCTCGTGTGTCACAACGCGCTCACGTTTGCAGGTCCTCTGACGCATTGGAGGCAGTCGCGTCGGTCCTGTCTGCCAAATGGGTCCCTGCCAAGGGTCAGCTGAATACGCAGCTGTTCTCATATTGGTTTGGTGAGCCTGAACCACACCAGCACGTTGCCGCCAGCTTCGAGCCTAAGGCCAAATCTCGATATGAGGTATTAGGACTCATGCCGATAGAAAACGGGGCCTTAAAACGGCTCCTGTGGCCTCGTCTTCGGGCAGCCTGAATAGAGGAGTCGTCGGAGTCACTGCGAGGCGCCATAGGGACAAGGTTGAGGGGGCTTCGCACATCAAGTGCGGGATTTGACGTGATGGCGACTGAAAGGCTGAGGCAAGGCATGCAAGGTGATATCGATGACAGTGTCGGTTACTTCAAGCGCATGCAAGGGCGACCTCATCATTTGATGCCAGGAGCGGAACGGCAACATCAAGCGGTAGATGTCGCAAAGCCAACGACACGACCAAGCGGGTAACCCATCTGCTTATATATAAAACCGTGATAATATATCTTATGTAAAGTAAGTAAATCCCTGCTCAAAGCAGCCGAAACCTACTCAGTCCCCTGTTTCGAGCCAATCGTGGAGTCATCGGTCATGCCCCCACAGAGTCCGTGCAAAAGCAGCTGCGTATCGGACTCGAGGTCTGCATCCATGATGAACAGCACCTGATCGAGCGCCTGGATCTTCGTGTTACCGCTGGGCACAATGCGCTGCCCGGCGCGGTCGATGGTAACCAGAAGCGTGTTGTGAGGCCAGGGCACCTCGCTGACGGACTTACCCTCGACGAGGCTTCCCACGCCCACCACGTGCGTGTGCAGCACCTTGGAGCCAACGACTTCGGTACCCTGATGGCCTTCGGGCTCAGGAAGCTTGGCGAGGAGGGCCGAAAGCAAGGTCTCGTAGAACGGCTCGACCTTCAGGAGGTTTGCCGTCACATAGGCCACGAGCGAGACGGCTGTCGCGGCGAGCAAGGTGTCCATGGTGCCGGTCAGCTCGAAGCAGAGCACCACGGCGGTCACCGGTGCACGCACAGACCCTGCGAACATGCCCGCAACGCCGAGCACGATGAAGTTGTCGAAGTACCTGAGGGGCACATCTGTCACACCCACCGCGGCGAAGCCACAGAGCGTGCCGATCAGCGAGCCCATGATGACGAGTGGCAGGAGCGTCCCTCCGGGAGCACCCGTGCCAAAGCAGATTGCGGTAAAGACGTACTTGCCGACAAGCAGACTCAGAACGAGGGCAAACGAGAGGCCTGTCCCCTGCTCTAGATGCTGGAGTATGGCATCGCCACCACAGAGAAGCTCTGGCGCTGTCAAGGCCACGATGCCGGAGCCGATAAACGCAACGAGCAGCACGGCATCGCCCCACCGTTGGCGCATCCAGGCGAAGGGGCCTGCCTGCAGTGCGTGCATCCCGACGTTGTGCAACGCGCCCAACACGCCGCAGATTATGCCCATGAGCAGGACAAATGCGTAGTCGGCGTGAGGCAGGTCGCCCACCACCTCAAAGTGGAGCACCGGGCTCACGCCCAGCACGTGCGAAGTGACGAAGTCAGCCATCGCCGCGGAGGCCATCACGGCGATCACGAGCGGCGCGTTGAACTCGCGATGGATCTCCTCCAAGGCAAAGAGGACGCCCGTGAGAGGCGCATGAAAGGCTGCGGACATGCCGGCTGCGGCGCCGCAGGTCACAAGGACGTGCTCCTCCCCTTGCTCCTTGTTGAGCGTGCGACTGACGCCCTTGCCGGCCATGGCGCCCAACAGGACCGAGGGACCTTCGCGGCCGAGCGAGAGGCCGGAGAGCGTGCAGAGGACCCCCTCGACGAACTTGACGATGAGCACACGTGGCCAGCGCATGTCAAGACGACCCATGACCTCAGCGTCTACCTGCGGGATTCCGGAGCCACGCGTATCTGGCTCAAACTGCATGAGGCGTGCGACGACCACCGAGGCAGCAATCAGGCCCCCAAAGAGCAGGGCCAACCTCAAGAAGGTCGGATCGCCAGCGGCGAGAAAGCCTCTGAGCAGGGACTCGGACTTCGAGAGCGCCATGCGATAGAGCGTGATGACGACTCCGCCCACAAGACCAACGAGAACGCCCTCCCCCACCATCGCAACCTGAAGGCGACGGGAGAAGTAGCGCTCTATCGAATGCTTTTCAGTGTGAGTGGACCCAACCTTTTGGACTGGGTCCACGTCAGGGTTCGTTGCCATATGGAATGCGCCTGAGCCTATCGGTCCTAGTAGGTGCCACCGCCGATGCACGACCAGACAACCTGCTCGCAGACGGTCTTGCCGGGCCTCGGCGCATGGATCATCATACCGCCGCCGATGTAGATGCCCACGTGACCCTCATCGGTGAATACGAGGTCGCCTGCGGAGAGCTCGCTCATGCTGCTCTTCCAGCTGCCCGTGCTCTTGAGCGAGGAGATCATGTCGTAGGTAGTGCGGCCACGGGCATAGCCGTAGGCGTAGCACACCAGGCCGGAGCAGTCGAAGGAGCTCGGGCCGGCGGCACCATACACATAGGGGCTGCCGATGGCGGCGTAGGCAGTGCCAAGGCCGCTGCCTGCAGGGGCGTAGGACGTGGGCTCCTGAGGTGTCGGGGCCTCCTCTTCCTCCTGCTGCTCCTCTTCCTCCTGCTGAGTGGGAGCCTCCTCCTGCTCTTCCTCGTCGGTCTCGTCGTTGCTGGGTGCGGGCTCTTCGGACTGCTCGCTCTGCGTGGCGGTCTCGTTGCGCTCCTCGATCGTCTGCTGCTCCTCGATGGCCTCCATGGCGGCCCTCATGTTGGCCTCTT
>CAMYZR010000305.1 GCA_947303905.1 uncultured Atopobiaceae bacterium | reverse complement strand
GAGCGACTATGTCCTCAAGGGCATCGTCGACATCGAGGACGTCCGCTTCTACCGCCATAACGGCGTCGACCCGCAGGGCATCGTTCGTGCTGTCGTATCGCAGCTCACAGGCAGTTCGCAGGGTGCTTCCACCATCACGCAGCAGCTTGTACGAAACACGGTCCTTTCGGAGGAGCAGTTCGAGTACTCGATCAAGCGAAAGGTGCGCGAAGCCTATCTGGCCATCCAGATGGAGAAGATGTACACCAAAGACCAAATTCTCATGATGTACCTCAACACCATCTTCTTTGGTCATCAGGCGTACGGCATCCAAGCGGCCTCCATCACCTACTTCAACAAGAACGCAAGCGACCTGAGTCTGGCTGAGGCCGCCACGCTCTGTGGCCTGCCCCAGTCGCCCTCCACCTACGACCCCATCCAGAACCCCGAGGGAGCGCAGTGGCGCCGCGACATGGTTCTCGACAAGATGCTCGAGCATGGCGACATCACGCAGGAGCAGTACGACGAGGCCATCGATACGCCCATGAAGACCAATCCGGGCAGCTTCCTGCAGAACGAGTCCCAAGAGCCCTACTTCACCGACTACGTGAAGCAGCTCCTGCTCGAGGACTTTGACCAGGACACCGTCTTCCAGGGCGGCCTGAAGGTCTACACCACCATCGATCCGAGCTACCAGGACGCCGCCGAGCAGGCCGTGGCCACCCGTCTCTCCGAGCTCGGCAACGAGCGCCTCGACGCGGCCCTGGTCGCCGTCGACCCCGACACCGGCTACATCAAGGCCATGGTCGGCGGTCGCGACTACCAGGAGAGCCAGTTCAACCTGGCCACGCAGGCGCGCAGGCAGCCAGGCTCCTCCTTCAAGCTCTTCACCCTCGCAGCGGCCGTTCGCGAGGGCATGAACCCCAACATCTACCTCAACTGCAACTCGCCCATGACCTTCTCGCCCACCTGGACGGTTCAGAACTATGGCAACGAGAGCTACGGCGTGCGCACGCTCGCCGACGCCTTCGCCATCTCGTCCAACACGGGCTTCGTTCAGGTCGCCGAGGCCATCGGCGCGGACAAGATCGTGGCGGCCGCCAAGGACATGGGCATCTCCGTCGACCTTCCCGCGTACTCCTCGCTCACGCTGGGCACCGTCGGCGTCCCGCCCGTGCAGATGGCCGAGGCCTATGCAACGGTTGCGACCGGCGGCATCCACCGCGACGCCATCGCCATCACGCGCATCGAGGACCGTAACGGCAACACCGTATACGAGCACGAGGACACGGCGACCCGCGTCCTCGACGAGGGAGTCGCCTCCGCGGTGCTCGAGGTCATGAAGCGCGTCTGCACCTGGGGCGGCACCGCAGAGGTCGTCGGCAGCGGCCTCACCGTCAACCAGCCGGTGGCCGGCAAGACCGGCACCACCGAGAACTTCCGCGACCTGTGGTTCTGCGGCATCACCCCGCAGCTGTCCGTCTCCGTCTGGTGCGGCTATCGCGAGGAGGCGGAGGTCTACGTCTGGGGCTCGGTCGCCCACCCCTACAACACCGCCTGCCCGATCTTCACCTACTTCATCAATTCGGTTCTCGAGGGCGCACCGCGCGAGGAGTTCCCGACCTCCAGCTCCCAGCCCACGTACAAGGACAACTCCACGTGGACCTTCAAGGGCGGCGCGTATAACGATTACAGCTGGTACAACGAGCAGGAAGAGCAGTCCACGGAGAGCGATCAGCAAACCGAGGACGACTACGACACCACCACGACCACGGTCGACACCACTCCCGAGCAGCAGGAGACCGAGACCACCACGCCTGACACCACCGATACCACCGACACCACCACGCCTGACACCACGGACACCACCACCCCGGACACCACGGACACCACCGACACGGGCTATGACGACGGTGGCTACGATGACGGCGGAGGCTATGACGAAGGCGGCGACTACGTGGGCGATGGCGGAGAAGGAGGAGACGGCTCCGAGGAATGCGACTCACCCCCCGCCCTCCCCGCGCACGACCGAACGCTCCCGCCCCCACGCTGGCCCGCGCTGCGCGCGGCCCACTTCTCCGGTTCGGCGATGATCGGCGCGAGTGCCCGATGGCTCGAGTGCGGCTGCGCGAGTTACCTGTTGGGGGTGCTCAACTTGTTGACCAGATGGACCAGTTCGTTGGCGCCGGAGTCGGTGCCACATACGACCAGCACCGTGTCATTGCCCGCCACGGAACCGATGACGTCGGGCAACGAGGCCGCATCCACTGCAGCAGCAACGCCCGGCGCGGTGCCAGGCTGCGACTTGACCACCACGAGGTTCTGGGCGCGCTCGCAGGAAGTGACGAACTCGGAGACCATGCGCTGCAGATGCAGATCCTCGGCAAGCACGTAGATGCCCTCAGAGAGCTTCTTGAGGCCCATGTCCGCAATGTCGCGCGAGACGGTTGCCTGCGTGCAGTTGTAGCCGATGTCTTGCAGCTCCTCCACGAGTGAGCGCTGCGTGTGAATCGACTTTGCACGAACGATATCGCGGATGGCATCCTGCCTGCTGTTGCGGCGCTTGACCATCTTGTCCCCCTTGGCCCGAGAAAGAGTGCATAACGCTGTCATGTAAACAACATAAGACAATAGCTTACAGCACACTCAGCATCTATACAATTTCGCAAATGTTAAGGGAAATATACTGATTTCCGATTCAATTGACGCTTCTTGAGCGAAAACCACCCCTTATGGCACATTCTGCGGTATGCATATTCGGCTGAGCCAGACTGGTGCGCCTACTGCCCCTGCGCTGCGTACTTGGCCTCGGTGGCCTCCTTCGCGGGGCGCCACCAACCCTCGTTGTCGCGGTACCAGGCGATCGTCTGCGCGAGGCCCTCGGCGAAGTCGGTGTGCTCGGGGAGCCAGCCCAGCTCGCGGCGGAGCTTGGAGGAGTCGATCGCGTAGCGGCGGTCGTGGCCGTGGCGGTCGCGC
>CAMYZR010000304.1 GCA_947303905.1 uncultured Atopobiaceae bacterium | reverse complement strand
CACACCATCCGCCTCGTGGACACCGCGGGCATGCGCAAGAAGACGCAGGTGCACGAGGACGTGGAGTACTACAGCCTCGTGCGCGGCCTCGAGGCCATGGATCGCGCGGAGGTTGCCCTGCTCGTCGTGGACTGCTCCGTGGGCCTCACCGAGCAGGACCAGAAGCTCGCCGGCATGGCCATCGATCGCGGATGCGCCCTCGTGATCGTGCTCAACAAGTGGGACCTTGTGGGGGACGAGCAGCAGCGCAACGACATCCAGGCCTCCCTCGACAAGCGCATGACCTTTGCCACGTGGGCGCCGGCCATCACGACCTCCGCCCTCACCGGACGCGCCATCGACCGCGTGCTCGCGACCACCATCCGTGCCGCAGAGTCTCACGAGCGCCAGATCAAGACCTCGCAGCTCAACGACTTCCTGTCCGCGCTGCGCGAGAGCGGCCACACGGTGAGCTCTGGCAAGCGTCGCCTGCGCCTGCAGTATGCGACTCAGACGGGCACCCGCCCGCCGGTGTTCACCTTCTGGTGCAACGCCCCCGACCTGGTGGACGACAACTACGAGCGTTACCTCGAGAACCGCCTGCGCGAGACCTTCGAGCTCACGGGCACCCCCATACGTCTCAAGTTCAGGAGGAAGGACGACTAGACATGAGCATGGCGCTGTTTACCATCCTTGCGATGATTGCGTCCTTTGCCATCTGCGGCATACCCTTTGGCCTGCTGGTGGCGAGGGCCCATGGCGTTGACGTGCGCAAGGAGGGCTCGGGCAACATCGGCATGACAAACGTCGCGCACACCGTCGGAGGCGGTGCCGCGGCCCTCACGTTCGCTCTCGACGTCTTCAAGGGCACCTTCTGCGTATTGATCGCACGCCTTCTGGTCGCACAGCTCTTCTGCGGGGGAGACTGGGCGCAGACCGCGCCGCAGCAACCGCTTGGCTGGATCGCGTCATGCGTGTGGGCTGCCTGCGTGTTCGGGCACGTCTTCTCGCCGTATCTGGGCTTCCATGGCGGCAAGGGCATCTCGGTGGGCCTCGGTGCCGGGCTCGGCCTCTGCTGGCCGGTGGCCGCGCTCGCCCTGGCGGTGTTCCTCATCGTCGCCGTTCCGTCGCGCTTTGTGTCGCTGGGGTCGATCTGCGCCGCCATCGCCCTGCCCACCTGGGCGTATGTCTTTGACTTCACACCCGCCGCCATGGTCCCGACCCTCGTCGTGGCCGTGCTCGTCATCTGGTGCCACCGGGCCAACATCGAGCGCCTTCGCACGGGCACGGAGAACAAGTTCACGCTGCACAAGCATGAGTAGCGGTCTGGTCGGTTGCCAGCTTTGAAAGAGTTGATGTAGGCTCATGCCTGCGCCCTTCGAAAGGGGGCGCAGGCGTTATCCTGTAAGGCGTTTTGCTCCACAAACGAATAGGGGACTCACATGCTCCAGGACGTGCTCATAGCACCTTCGATACTCGCGGCAGACCAGCTCGACCTGCGCCAGGAGATCGAATCGATAGCTACGGCAGATTACGTACACTTCGACGTCATGGATGGCGCATTCGTCCC
This sequence comes from uncultured Atopobiaceae bacterium, assembly GCA_947303905.1. Lineage (GTDB taxonomy): Bacteria > Actinomycetota > Coriobacteriia > Coriobacteriales > Atopobiaceae > UBA1367. The sequence goes on along the minus strand of CAMYZR010000304.1, from coordinate 1,421 downwards.
CAACCTGACGTTTGGCCCGGGGCTTCTCGCCCAGATCAAGGAGGCCACGGAGCTTCCCGTCGACGCGCACCTGATGATCAACGACCCTGACCGTCGCGTACAGGCCTATCTCGATGCCGGTGCCGACATCGTCTGCTTCCACTACGAGGCTCAGATCCATGCCCTGCGCACCATCTCGCTCATCAAGGAGCATGGTGCCAAGGCGGGCATCGCGATCAACCCCGGCACGCCCGTCGCCATGCTCGAGAGCGTCATCGATGACCTCGACCTGGTGCTGATCATGTCCGTGAACCCCGGTTTCGGTGGCCAGGCCTTCATCCAGAACACCTATCGCAAGCTTCGCCAGCTGCGGCGCCTATGCGCGGACCATCGCGTGGCCCCGATCGTCGAGGTGGATGGTGGCATCTCCGCCGCAAACGCCGAGCGCGTCGTGAACGCTGGCGCAAACATGCTGGTTGCTGGCAGCTCCGTCTTCAACGCAGGCGACCGCGCCGCGGCGATCGCGGACATTCGCAGGGCTGCCAACAGGGGCTTTGGGGGGCGTTGCTAGGGATGCCTGATCGCTTCGTGTATCTCGACTACGCTGCCTCGGCGCCGCTTTCTGGTGCGGCACGCGAGGCCAAGCTTGCCTACGAGCAGGCTCCCTATGCGGGTGCAAACCCCAACTCGCTCCATACCTTGGGCAGGCAGGCCGCCCGGGCCCTCGATGCGGCTCGCACCGATCTCGCCCGTTGCCTGAAGGGACGATTCCGACCGCAGGAGATCGTCTTCACGTCGGGCGGTACCGAATCCAACAACTTGGCGCTCCTTGGTCTTGCCGAGGGCATGCGCGACCGTGACCGCAAGCGCACCAAGGTGGTGCTTTCGGCCATAGAGCACGACTCGGTGCTCGACGTCGCGCCCGTGCTGCGCAGCAGGGGATTCGAGGTGGAACTCGCCCGTCCCAATCGCCAGGGTATCGTGGAGGCCCAGACGGTCGAGGCGCTCGTAGACCGCGAGACCGCGCTCGTATCGCTCATGAGCGCAAACAACGAGACGGGTGTCATCCAACCCATCGACGAGGTCGCCAGAGTCGCTCATGCGGCAGGTGCGCTCATGCACACTGATGCGGTGCAGGCGTTTGGCCGCATACCCCTTGCGCTCGACAACGTCGATGCCGTAAGCATCGCCGCCCACAAGATCGGCGGGCCCGTGGGCATCGGGGCGCTTGCCTGCCGGCAGCGTGTTCGCATCCGTCCGCAGAGCTTCGGTGGCGGACAGGAGGCGGGCAGGCGCGCTGGCACGCAGGATGTCTGTGGTGCTTTGGCCTTTGCCGCTGCCGCGCGTGACTGCTGCGAGCATCTCGACGAGCGCAGGAAGGCGACGACGGAGCTTGCGGGGATCCTGCGTGACGCGACCCTCGGCGAGGGCGGCGTGGCGCT
>CAMYZR010000303.1 GCA_947303905.1 uncultured Atopobiaceae bacterium | reverse complement strand
ACGATGATGACGCCATTCGCTACGTGGCCGCAGAGGGCACGCAGGACACGATCATGGACACGGTGGAGATCGTCGAGGACACCTACGCACTCTAAGTGGCACCAGAACGAGAGACAACGCGCCGGCTCACGTGGAGTCGGCGCGTTTTCGTTATGCGCGATGGCACAAATACCGCGATAGTTGGCGTGGCAGCGGCTACGTTGCCCAGCCGCGAGGGACGATGACGCGCAGGGCTCGCGGCTCGATGCGCACGTCAAAGCTGTTGCCCACGAACCTCTCGCCATCCACCTGGCAGGGCGGCGCATCCGTGGGGAAGTCGAGGCTGATCCTGCGCGCCGTCGCGAGGCTCACCGCCGATGAGCGCGTGTGCAGGCCAAAGCGGGCAAGCCCCAGCAAGAAGAGCAGCTTGGGCACCCTGGGATGCAGGACGTTGTAGCAGACGTCAAGCTTGCCGTCGGTCGGCATGGCCAGGGGGCAGATCTTGAAGCCGCCGCCGTAGGTCGGTCCGTTCTGCACGGCGAAGATGACGGTCTTCAGCTTCTGAAGCTCTCCCTCGTCGATACGCGCCTCGCAGTCGAGCGCCTTGCGCGCCTTAGCGGCCAGCTTGAGGCTCGACGTGAGGAACAGCTTGGAGCCCTCCTGCTTGCTGCCGGCCTCGCGGCGGTCGATGGTGTCGAGGGCGATGGCCGCGTCCAGGCCAAACGAGAGGCTCTCCATAAAGTACTCGCCCTCGGGGCAGAGGTCGCTGGAGACGTGGCCGAGGTCCAACAGGCGCTCGGAGCCGACGAGGATCTGCGAGAGGGAAATCTCGGGGTCGTTGATCTTGACGCCGAGCGTGCGGGCAAAGTCGTTGCCCGAGCCGACGGGAATGACGCCGAGAAGCGGGCGCGCGTACGAATCCAGCTGCATGAGGCCATTGACGACCTCATGGATGATGCCGTCGCCGCCAAGCGCGATGACCGTGTCGTAGTGGGATGACTCCGCTGCCAGGCGGACAGCGTCGCCGGGAGCCTGCGTGCTCCTCAGGTCGAAGCCCCTCGTTGCGGCACCGTAGGTCTCAAAGACGCGCTGCACTCTCTCGGCGGCAGCGGCTCCCTTACCGCTGCGCGAGGCAGGGTTGGCTATGATCAGCGTGCGAGCAAGACGCGAGCTAGGCATGAACCCTCCCATTTGCACTTGCCACATCGTATAGCTCAATATGCTCCCGCCGGGATTGCTCCCTCCGACGGTTAAAAGGCTTATGGTTTCTTAGTTGTAAAGAGATTACCAGATGAAGTTTGACTTGAGCATCTCGCCGTTGTCAATCAGCAAGTCTTCTCCAGTTATGGAGCAATTGTGTACCGTGAGGTAGTATGCCAGCTCGGCAATCTCCTCGGGCTGCGCCCACTTGCCCAGAAGCGTCTCGGCGAGCACCTGCCGGTAGAGTTCCTCGTCATCCAGAATGTGCTTGTTGGCGGGCGTGATCACGCCGCCGGGAGAGATCGCATTGCAGGTGATGCCGCGCGGGGCCACTGCGAGGGCGAGGTTCTTCATGTAGCCCACGATGCCCGCCTTGCTCGCCACGTACTGCGGGAACTCCGCGCCGTTGCGCGCGGAGGCCGATGCGATGAACAGCACGGAGCGCAGACGGGGGCTCTCGACCAGGCGCTCGGTGAAGCGAATCGTGCCCGTGAGGTTGACGGCGATCGCGTCGGACTCCTCGAGGGTCCCCGCGTTGTTGATGAGAATCTCCGGCTCGGGAAGCTCGGGCAGCTCCTCGGCAGCGATGTCCGCCTGAACGTGCACGTAGCTGGGGTGATCGATGCTCGCCGACGCGATGTCCACGCCCCAGACGCGATGCCCCTTGTCCAGGAAGGTCTGTGCGATGGCGGCCCCGATGCCGCTTGACGTGCCCGTGACGATGACGTCCATGGCTACGCAGCCTGGGAGACGGGGGCAGTCAGGGAGCGCGAGATGCGGTAGCCCACGGGCGAGAAGAAGACCTCAAAGACCAGCTCGAGCACGGCGCCGGTGATGGCGCAGGTCACGCACTGCAGGAGGGTCCAGCCGAAGAAGGTCCTGCTCACCAGCAGGGCAAAGGTGATGTTGTCCACAAACTGCGCGAGGAAGGTGGAGACGTAGCTGCGCAGGGCAAAGGAGCCGAAGCCCTGGTTGTCGCCCAAGCGCTCGCCGATTGCCCAGTTGAGGAAGTTGTTGAGCACGGCGGAGACCGCATAGGCGATGGAGCTGCCCAGGATGATGAACCACGTGCCGCCAAAGGTGTTGTCCAGCGCGCCGTTGATCACCTGCTCGCTGCCCTCCACAAAGCTCTCGCCCCAGACGCCGGGCACGCGGCTGGCCACAAAGAAGACCGCGACCATCACCAGGTTGAGCGCCAGCGCGACGAGTGACATGGCGGTCGCGGCGCGCGGGCCGTAGCAATGGGTGGCGACGTCCATCGAGAGGAACGCGAGCCACGAGAAGAGAATGCCGCAGTCGAGCGCGAGCCACGACAGGCCCGTGTCGATGCTCTTGTTGGCAAGAAGGTTCATGCCCACCGTCGCCAGAACGGCAAGCGTGAGCACGAGCGGGTGGACTTCTGTAAGCAGGCGATTGAGCTCTGAAAGGGCCTTCTTCATGAGGCAACGCTCCTTGTTTTTTAGAGGTGGTTAGCAAGTAACACCTTTGGACCAGCATGCATTTGTGCGGGAAGGACTATAGCACACGGCGGCATCTTGTGCGGCGACAAGTTCGGAACGTCCGTGGGTCCCGCCAGAGCGCCGCCACTCCCCCGCTACCAGTCGTACACGATTCTCCTGATGCCAAAGAAGATCAGGGGCACGCAGACGAGCATCGTGAGGACGATGCCTCCGAGTACATGGAAGATGACGGAACGAACCAGTGAGCCCGTGTCCTCGATGCCGTCGAACACCGTTAGGGTGTCGACTCTCTCGTCCTCCACGATCCAGTTGCCCTCCTGCCTTCCCAAAACGA
>CAMYZR010000302.1 GCA_947303905.1 uncultured Atopobiaceae bacterium | reverse complement strand
GAGAGGCCCGAGCATGTGCATCTGCAGCTGGTCCACAGCCCTCCCGCGATAGAACACGCGGGTGACGAAGGTGCACTCGGTGACGCCCTCCTCGTCCCAGGTAAGGGGCACGACCATCCGGGCGTCATAGTGCCGGACCTTCACGGCTTTCTTCCCGACGTCCACCCAAAGCGCCCAGGCCCCAGTCCCCATGCCGAACGCCTTCACGACGGTTGCCTGCGCCGCAGGCATGAAGTGGTTAGCCGAGAAGAACGACGAGAGCCAGTCCGTGCAAGCCTGGTCATCGCACACGACTGAGGTCTTGTCGTTGAGAAGCAAAGATCCCCACTCCTGGCATCGGTATCCCGATAGTCGTAGAAGTCCCCGGTGGACTGCATCCACTCGTGCCAAGAGCGGATGTAACCCTCCATCGCCTCCAACGGCAACACGAACCCCAAGGCCCCCAGGTACTCCCTGACGCACTCCGGCACCCAATACTCCCGCTGCATGTCCGCCAATCCCATGGTGATAAGAACCTCCGTCATCCGCCTGTTTACAGACAAGAGCATCCGCCCCCGTCACAACCCCGCGTAGAATGGTGAGAAGAACATAATGAGAAGGGCGAGCGCGATGAAGACCTTCTACCTCATAGGCGGAACCATGGGCGTGGGCAAGACGGCGACGTGCCAGCAGCTCAAGTCAATGCTGCCGAACGCGGTGCTCCTGGACGGAGACTGGTGCTGGGATGCCGACCCGTTCGTGGTCACCGACGAGACCAAGGCCATGGTGATGGACAACATCTGCCACGTGCTGAACAACTTCATCAACTGCAGTGCCTATGACAACGTGATCTTCTGCTGGGTCATGCACGAGCAGCAGATAGTGGACGACATCCTCTCGCGTCTCGACATGTCGGGATGCCTCGTGAGGGCGATCTCCCTCGTGTGCTCAGTGGAGGAGCTGCGCGAACGCCTGGAGAAGGACGTCGCCGCAGGGATCCGCCAACCCGACGTCATCGACCGCAGCGTGGCAAGGTTGCCGCTCTACGAAGACCTAGACAGCGAGCGGATTGACACCACCAGCCTAGCGCCAGAGCAGGTTGCGAGCCGGATAGCCAACCTCTAGCGGTATTCCGATAAGAACAAAAGCGGTGTGAGAATACCGGCTCACCCACGCAGGATGTCATCCATCAGCGCATAGCGCACCGCATCGATCGAGTGGTCGAACCCGTCGGGGATGATGTCCAGCCAGGTGCCGTCACGGTCCCTCTCGTACTCCTTGGTGACAAACTCCTCGTAGGTGAGAGGGCACCGCACGGGGTCAATCACGATCTCGCGTAATCCCGCCAGCCACTCATAGGACAGCCTGCGCATCCTAGCCTTCCGAGCCGCACGAGCGCGTATCCCGAGCTCTCGTCTCCATGCGAGCAATTGAACCTTCAAGTCCAGCATGTTATCCATGGCGAAACAGCTTGTATTGACACCCCACTCCCCGCAAAGGTCCCGATGCGCATTCGCTTGATCACCTCAGCCGACACCATCGCCTTCCACCAGATGGCAGCCACGTCGACGAGGAGACCCCTTTCATGGTGCACGCTCCCAGCAAGTCAGTCGACTTCGTCTAGGCACAGCATGCTCTCAACATCCCACCTCCCCCAATCCCCCTTACAATACAGTCACCGACACCACACGGAGGGACCGACATGAAGGCAGAGCAGGCAACCAAGCACGACATCGATGAGCTGGTTGAGCTGAGGATCGCGTACCTCACCGAGGACGACGGCCCTCTCGACACAGCCGTAGTCAAGAGCATCGAGCACAGCCTTCCGGACTACTACCGCCGACACCTCGACAAGGACATCTTTGCCTACGTGATCCGGGAGGACGGCTGCATCGCCTCCTGCGCGCTCCTCCTCGTTGTCGAGAAGCCAATGAGCCCCGCCTTCATCACGGGAAGGACGGGCACCGTGCTCAACGTGTACACCCGGCCGGAGTCGAGGAGGAAGGGCTACGCCAGGCGGCTGATGGAGTCGCTCCTGAGCGATGCGCGGGAGATGGACCTCTCGGTGGTGGAGCTCAAGGCGACCGAGGACGGATACCCCCTCTACCTCTCCGTCGGGTTCAAGGACGACGAGTCCAAGTACCACCTCATGAAGTGGAGGCCTTAGGCCCGTCCGTTCCTTCTCGCCATAACCCCGCCCGTGCCATGGTGCTGGCGTGAGGGTGCGTCGTCCCCAACTGACGGAGCTGTTTAGCCGGAGATTTAGCCAAGATTATTACTTCTGCGTAATGTTCTGCTGCCTAATAAACAAAGTTACGTAGGAGTAATATTCTTGCTATAATCGTGTATATCTTACGTATACGTTATATTTTGGAGATGCCATGCCTCGCCGCAAGCTTACCCTCGACCCACGTTTTGACACGGCACCTAACACACGCATTGTCGCGATGGATGACATGGGCCAGCTCATAAAGCAGAGGCGCAAAGAACTTGGAATGACCCAAGCTGACCTATCGCGGCTCACGGATTTCTCCATGAGGCTCATCGGAGAGATCGAACGTGGGAAGGAGCACGTCGCAACCGACAAGATTCTGCGGATCCTCGACGCACTCAATATGACAATGATGGTTCATGTGGAGGGAAAGTAGCGCCATGGAGCAGCTTTCGGTATGGATGGAGCGCTTTGAGGGATTCGCTCTCGTAGGCACGCTCGGCTTCGAAGCTAATGGTGACGAATGGTTTGAGTATGACGATTCGTTCCTCACAGCCGAGTCTTCAATGCCAATCTACCCCGTACTGCCGCTGCGAGAGGGCCGTTTCACGATCCAGCAGACAAGGGCGGCGTTCGCCTCGCTGGGTCCAGAAGGCGCTGTCGGACACGATATCCGTACCGCTCTACGGGCGGGGCGTGAAGCGGTAACCCCTATCCTTGCACGGCTCAATCATGAGACAGTGGGAGCTCTTGCATTCGGAAAACCTGGAGAACCCCTTGATCTCAACCGCGGAAATCCAAA
>CAMYZR010000301.1 GCA_947303905.1 uncultured Atopobiaceae bacterium | reverse complement strand
GGCTCAACCATCATCAACGACTATACGCGCCTAGCGCCTCGAGCCAACCGATTCTGCCAGCCAGTGGCCACAGAAGGCGGGGTTAGTCGTATGCTTATCATTAGCGCACAAGTTATCGGGATGCAGAGGAGAGGACAATGATCAAGGCCATCCTGCTCGACATCGACGGAACCCTCACCAACGACGATAAGAAGATCACTCCGCGTACCGCGGAGGCTCTCAAGGTCGCTCAGGCCTCTGGCATCAAGCTGGTGCTCGCCTCCGGTCGCGCTGACGTGGGCCTGCATGCCTTTGCCGACGTGCTCGACATGAAGGACAACGGCGGCGTGTTCGTGGCCTTCAACGGGGCAAAGTCCCTCAACTACGAGACCGGTGAGATCTACTTCGAGCAGGCCATGACCGTCGATCAGGGCAAGCGCGTGCTCGAGCACATGAAGAACTTCGAGGTTGCCTCCTGCATCGACTATGGCCCCTACATGCTGACCAACAACGCCTACTTCACCATCGAGCGGGATGGGGCGCCGTACATGATCGTGGAGTACGAAGCCCACAACAACAGCTTCCTCGTGCGCGAGGAGGCAGACCTCGCAGCCAAGGTCGACTGGGGCATCAACAAGATCCTCAATGCGGGCCAGCCCGAGTACCTGCAGGAGCACTGGCAGGAGATGCTCGCTCCCTTTGAGGGCGAGCTCAGCGCTATGTTCACCGCTCCGTTCTACTACGAGTTCACGCCGCTGGGCGTGGACAAGAGCCGTGCCCTACGCGAGACCTTTGCGGCGCTGGGGATCGACCAGTCGGAGATCGTCGCCTTTGGTGATGCCCAGAACGACCGTACCATGCTCGAGTGGGCGGGCATCGGCGTCGCCATGGGCAACGCGGTGGACGAGGTCAAGGCTGTGGCAGACATCGTGACGCTCTCCAACAACGAGGACGGCATTGCGGTGACGCTCGAGGAGGTTCTGCCCGAGCTGTTCGCGTAGATTGCGACTTTGGCGCAGCGTGTGTCTAGCCTCGCCTCAGCTCCCTGACAACGGACAAAACCTTGGCGGCGTCGCCGTCGATCAGCATCGTGCGGTCCGCGATCTGTGTGGGGGCGATGACCTCGCCGAAGTTGATCTGCGCGTAGAACCCCAGCGGGTTTTGGGCTACCGCCTGCCAGAACGGGTACTTGATGATGGCCGGCGTGTTGGCTCCTACGCCCAGCTCGAGATATACGACCCTCTTGTCATCGTGGTCGTAGCGCCAGCTGACGTAGCGGTCGTAAGCGAGGTCCCAGGCCTCATCCTGCACGAACGTGTCGTCTGCGCGCAGGTTCATGCTCATGGGTTCGCCGCAGCGCGGGCACTTGGGCACGAGGCTGGTGGGGATGCGCATGTCAACCTGCTGCTCGACCATGGCCTTGATCTGCTCGTAGTTGTTGTAGGTCCTCTTGTGGCGGGGCTTCGAGCACTGGAACAGCCCGTAGTCGCCTTGCGTGTAGAACAGGCGGCTCTTGTCGAACCCGGCTCGCTGGAACTGGTGGTCGACGTTGGTGGTCAGAACGAAGTAGTCCTTGTCCTCCACGATGCCGAGCAGGTCCAGGTAGGGCTGGCCCACGGGGCAGTCGTAGCGGTTGATCCACACATAGCGGCTCCAGTAGGCCCAGCGCTCCTCCGGCGTGGCGAAGGGATAGAACCCGCCCGAGTACATGTCGGCAAAGTGGTAGCGGCGCGCGAAGTCGCCAAAGTGCCGCTCAAAGCGCTCGCCCGCGTAGGCGAAGTCGGGACCGCATGCGGTGGAGAGTCCCGCGCCGGCACCTATGAGGATCGCGTCCGCCTCGTCGATGCGTCGTGCGAGCTCCTTAACGCTCGACGAGAAGGTCCCGGTAGATTGCAAAATCCACTGGTTTGAAGACATTGAAGACCACCTCCATGGGATTGTCCGACTGCTCTAGGTAGCTGCGCACGACGTCGACCGCAATGCTGGCGGCCTCGTCGTTGGGATAGTGGAACTCACCGGTCGAGATGCAGCAGAAGGCGAGGGAGCGCAGGCCGTTGCGCTCTGCAAGCTCGAGGCACGAGCGGTAGCACGAGGCAAGCGATGCCTGGTCACGCGGGGTCACGCGGTAGCCCACGATGGGTCCCACCGTGTGGAGCACGTAGGATGCAGGCAGGTTGTAAGCTCCGGTGATCTTGGCCGAGCCGGTGCGCTCCTCGTGGCCTTGGATGGCCATCTGCCGTGCGCACTCAAGGCGCAGCTGCACGCCGGCAAAGGTGTGTATCGCGTTGTCGATGCAGCCATGGTTGGGTGCGAAGCAACCCAGCATCTGGCTGTTCGCGGCATTCACGATGCCGTCGACCGCGAGCGTGGTGATGTCGCCGCGCCACAGGTACATGTGCTCCTGCAGGGGCGTGAGGTCCTCGAGACTCGTAATCCCCTTCTCGCGCGTGCGTCCTTGCAGGTAGGCATCCTGAACGGCGAGAAAGTCGTCATCTACTGGCTGCGGAGGGCGAACGTTGAGGAGCGCACGGAGCAAGGCGCGCTGGCTGCCCGTATCCTCGGGTATGTGAACCTGCGCATACTCTTCGTGCTCGCGGATCAGGGCATGAATCAGCCAGAGCCTGCGCTCGTCCTGTGTGGTGGGCAGTCCGTCTGTCACGCGTGTCACTTCCAGTCATGTTAAGGTGTCTTGCATCCCCTATCGTACACGAGGAGCTGCCCATGCTTTCTTTTGTCAATGATTACTCCGAGGGTGCCTACCCTGCGGTGCTCGACGCCTTTGTCAGCACAAACCTCCAGCAAGAGGCCGGCTACGGGGACGACGCCTTCTGCTCCTCAGCGCGCGAGAAGATCCGTGCGGCTTGCGGCGACCCGAGCGCGGATGTCTTTTTCCTTGCCGGTGGCACCCAGACCAACCAGGTGGTCATCGACACGATGCTTGCCCCCTACGAGGGCGTGGTGGCCTGCGAGACGGGTCATGTGAGCGTGCACGAGGCCGGGGCCATCGAGTACACCGGCC
>CAMYZR010000300.1 GCA_947303905.1 uncultured Atopobiaceae bacterium | reverse complement strand
CGAGCTGACGATGTACACAAAGCCTCGCGCGTCGGCGGCGATCTGGCGGATGCGATCGTGAGAGGTCGGCGCGATGAGACTCACCACGTCAAGGCCCTGCGCGGCGAAGGCCTCGGAGAACTCGGCCTTCTCCTCGTGCGGCACGTCGGGCAGGATCACGCCCGCCAGCCCCACCTCCCGCTCTCGTGCGGCAAAGCGCTCGATGCCGTAGGAGAACACCACATTGGCATAGGTCATGATCACAAGCGGAACCGTACAGCCGGCCGCACGCAGGCGACCGACCATGTCGAACACGTCATCGGTGGTGACCTTGTTGCGCAGCGCGCGGATGTTGGCGTCTTGGATCACGGGCCCCTCGGCAGTCGGGTCGGAGAAGGGGACGCCCAGCTCGATGAGGTCGGCACCGGCGTCTGCCATGGCGCAGACCAGCTGCTCGGTCACCTGAATGGTGGGGTCGCCCGCGGTGATGAAGGGAATGAACGCCTTGCCATTGGGGCTTGCCGCGAAGGCGTCTGCGATGGTTTTCATGAACGCAACTCCTCTCGATTGCGGTTTGGGGATACCCCCTCATCCGCAAAGACCTCTCAATGGCGTTATTCGTGCAGGTCCTCGCCGCGGTAGCGGGCGATGGCTGCCACGTCCTTGTCCCCACGACCGCTGAGCGTGACGATGACGATCTGGTCCTTGCCCATCGTTGGGGCGATCTTGATCGCGTGCGCCACGGCATGCGCGCTCTCGATGGCGGGAATGACGCCTTCGGTGCGGCTCAGGTACTCGAAGGCGCACACGGCCTCCTCGTCAGTCACGGGCACGTACTCTGCACGGCCACTGTCATGCAGCATCGCGTGCTCGGGACCCACGCCCGGATAGTCCAGGCCGGCGGAGATGCTGTAGACCGGCGCGATCTGACCGTACTCGTCCTGGCAGAAGTAGCTCTTCATGCCGTGGAAGATCCCAAGCTTGCCCGTGTTCATCGTGGCCGCCGTCTCCCAGGTGTCGATGCCGCGGCCAGCCGCCTCGCAGCCAATGAGGCGCACGCCTTCGTCCCCGATGAAGTGATAGAAGCTGCCAATGGCGTTGGAGCCACCACCCACGCAGGCGAGCACCGCATCGGGCAGCCTGCCTTCTGCCTCGAGAATCTGCGCGCGAGCCTCGCGGCTGATGACGGCCTGGAAGTCGCGCACCATCGTGGGAAACGGATGTGGCCCCATGACTGACCCCAGGCAGTAGTGGGTGTCATCGATGCGATTGGTCCACTCGCGGAAGGTCTCGGACACCGCATCCTTGAGCGTGCCCGTGCCTGCGGAAACGCCGCGCACCTCGGTACCGAGCAGACGCATCCGATAGACGTTGAGGGCTTGGCGCTCCATGTCCTCCACGCCCATATACACCACGCACTCCATGCCCATGAGCGCGGCTGCCGTGGCCGTGGCGACCCCATGCTGGCCTGCGCCCGTCTCGGCGATGAGCCGGGTCTTGCCCATCTTCTTGGCCAGCAGCGCCTGTCCCAGCACGTTGTTGATCTTGTGCGCGCCGGTGTGGTTGAGGTCCTCGCGCTTGAGGTACACCTTCGCGCCACCCAAATCAGCCGTCATGTTGCCCGCATAATAGAGCAGGCTCGGACGCCCGGCATAGCTATTGAAGAGCTCGGTCAGCTCGGCATTGAAGGCCGGGTCGTCCTTGTAGCGGTCGTACGCCTCCTCAAGCTCGATGACCGCGTTCATCAGGGTCTCGGGGATGTACTGCCCGCCATGGACGCCAAAGCGGCCGCGCGACGTGGGTGAGTTTGTCATGTTCTATCCTCCTTCGAGCGAAAACCGATGGGGTCTACTTGACCGGGTACCTCAAACTCGAAAATCCTGGAGAGTTTTCCCAGTTGATGTGTGGCTGCATGCGAGTTTGAGGTACCTCCCCTAGTACAGGCCGCGCACCGCTGCCACCGCGGCTGCCATCTTGGCTGGGTCCTTGAACCCATCGGTCTCGACGCCGCTGCTCATGTCCACGGCATAGGGATGCAGGCGCGTGACCGCCTCCGCCAGGTTGTCGGGTCCAAGACCCCCTGCCAGAAAGTAGGGCCTCGACACGCCCTCCAGCAGGTTCCAGTCGAAGGTCTTGCCCGCACCGGTGCCGCCGTCGAGCAATATGTAGTCAGCCGAGCTCTGGCAGGCCCGATCCACATCCTGTTTCGTGCGCACGATAAACGCCTGGATGATGGGTATGCCCCACCAGCCAGGGTAGGCCATGGCCTGACGCAGCCTGACGATGTAGTCGTTGTCCTCATGGCCATGCAGTTGCACCATGACGTTGCGCGGGGGATCGTAGCCCTCGAAGTCGTAGGCATGCGTGAACCGTGCCACGCTCTCGATGGGCTCATCCACAAACACGCCCACGTGGGCAATGGCGGGATCGAGCATCTCGATGAGCTCGCAAGCCCTTTGCAGGCTCACCGAGCGACGATAGCCCGGGGACAGGACGAACCCCACGGCATCGGGTCGCACGGCATTGGCCGCCTTTATGTCCTCGGGCCTCCTGAGCCCGCATATCTTGATGAAGGTACGCTCGCCTTCGGCCATCTTCATCTACCTCCCCCTCAGCTCGTCCAACATGGCCCTCTTGTCCGCGGCACGCATGAGCGTCTCCCCGATGAGCACGGCGTCAACGCCCGCCTCCTCGAGGCGTGCCACGTCGTCGCGTGTCTCTACGCCGGACTCACTCACAAACACGCGCTCGTCTCCGACCAGCGGGCGCAGGTCGATGCTGCGTCCAAAGTCAACCTCAAAGGTACGCAGGTCGCGATTGTTGACGCCAATCACCTTCGCCCCGGCCGCAATGGCACGAGGCACCTCCTCTGGCTCATAGGCCTCCACCAGTGCCGTCATCCCAAGCCGATGCGCAAGGGCAACGCAGCGCTTCAGCTCCGCATCGTCCAGGATGGAGCAGATCAGCAGCACCGCGTGCGCACCGATGCACTTTGCCTGGTAGACCATGAGCTCGTCCACCCCGAAGTCCT
>CAMYZR010000299.1 GCA_947303905.1 uncultured Atopobiaceae bacterium | reverse complement strand
TATGCACCGAAGGGTTGCCGTGCGGTGCAGTGGATGGCGTACGGCTGCAACGTGTTCAATGCGCTCGTGGCGCTGTATCCGGCAGTCGATGCCATGCCGGACTACCTCGCCGTTACAGGCGAGGAGGTTTCCACCGACAGCTTCTACTGGGCAAACCGCCTGATAGCGGTCTTGGCCGACCAGCACTATGGCGCATGCGTCGCAGATGTCGAGCGCTATCAGATGACGGTTGGCGCGCTTGGGCACGCCTTGCTCGCACAAACCGACCGCAAGGCGCAGCATGTGCCCGAGACCGAGCTTTCTGGCGTTCTCGCAGCGGCAAACGCACAGATGGAGCGGGACCTGCGTCGCGAAACTGATAAGCTTCTGTCAAAGGTGCTGCACGTCGCCAGCATGGGCATGCGCAACGCTTTCGCGCGTTCCGACGGGTAGGAGTCCGACCATGCGTTATCCCAATCGCGACGAGCTCGTCCGTATGGGGCTAGCCGTCTTCATCGTGTACCTGGGCATCTATTACTGGAGTGCGATCTCCAAGGGCCTGATGCTGCTGCTGGCTGCCCTCGTTCCGGTGCTGGTGGGTGGTGCCATTGCCTACATCGCCAACATCCCCATGCGCTTCTTCGAGGAGAAGCTCGCGTGGATGGCCGACAAGCCCCACCTGGCCAAACTGCGCCGCCCCGTGAGCCTCATGGCCGCCATCGGCATCGTGGTGGTGCTCGCCGGCGTCCTGCTTCGCTTCATCGTCCCGGAGCTCATGCAGAGCATGCGCATGATGTCGCATAAGGTCCCGGTGTTTGCGGAGGCGATCCGCGAGCTCTTCCGCGAGTTCGACCTCGAGGCGATGGTGGACGAGCAGCTCGACCAGCTCGGTGACTGGGAGAACATCCAGGTGCAGATATCCAACTATCTCGTGAGCGGTGCCGGCGGCGTGATGGGCTCGGTGCTCTCTGGCGTGTCGTCGGTGCTCTCGCAGGCCTTCGAGCTCTTCTTGAGCCTGATCCTTGCCCTCTACATCCTGATGAGCAAGGAGCGCCTGGGTGGCCAGGTGACCAGGCTCATCGAGACCTACCTCGGCCCTGAGGTGCGCAGGCGCTTCGTGTACGTGACGGGCGTCCTGGACCATTCCTTCCACAACTTCATCGTCGGGCGCTGCTTTGTCTCGTTCCTGCTTGGCGTCATGTGCTTCGGCGGCATGCTGCTGTTCCGCTTCCCCTACTCCATGACCATCAGCACCGTCGTCGGCGTGACCTATGTGGTGCCGGTGGTGGGCGGCTACGTGGGCGCCATCATCGGCGCGCTGCTCATCTTCAGCATCTCCCCGATCAAGGCACTGGGCTTCATCGTGTTTCTGCTGGTGCTCGAGCAGTTCGAGGCAAACGTCATCTTCCCCAAGGTCATCGGGTCGACCATCGGACTGCCTGCCATCTGGGTGCTTGCGGCCGTGGCCGTTGGCGGCGGTCTGGGCGGCGTGCCCTTCGTGCTCCTGTCGGTGCCCGTTGCCGCGTCGATCTATCAGCTCATCGGTGACGACATGCGCCAGCGCAACGGGTGGGTGCCCGTTGCGGACGTGGCTGAGACCACGCCTACCGAGATCTCCGAGGCAGAGCCCGAGCAGCTGGATGAGCAATAGGGCTACGGCTACCGCTAACGACAGAGCGCCTGGTCAACTGCCTGCAGCCCCGCTTGGGTGCGTGCTGTTATCGCCGTGAGGTGTCCTCCGGGGTTGAGCACGTAGTCGGTCTCTATGCCCCATGCGCGCAACAGCTCCACGCAGCGTTCGGTGTTGTCCTGGACGCGCTTGAGCTGTGGCCGCGAGGCGCGGCGCTCCTTGCTGCCGAGCGAGAGGAATGCGTATCGCCCGTCTGCGGGTGGGGCGAGCGATTCCATGTGCTCGACCCATCCCTCGTACCACAGGGAGCCTGACAGGCAGGCGACGGCCGCAAACGAGGAGTCCTGCAGGAAGGCATGGAGCGAGAAGAGGCCGGCGAGCGAGTAGCCGGCGATGCCGCGGGCTTTGGGTGCAATCCCAGCCTCCTGCTCGCATGAGGGTATGACCTCCTCGAGAAGCCATGTAAGCGTCGTTTGGGCCATGCCCTCGTAGGCTGCCTCACCTCGGTAGAGGGCCTCGGCGGGCCAGGGGGTCAGCTTGGACCCCCAATCGTCCACGGGGACGGAGACCACCGTAGAGACAAGGTCGCGGGCAACCTCGTCGAGGGGTGTGGGATGCTCGGGCGAGTCGATGAGGTAGATGCGGGGTGCCGTGAGGCCACCGGTGCCGACGTGGATCATGACTACCTCGTGCTGATGCTGTAGAACTCGTAGTCAGACGTATGGCGTGAGGTGGAGAACTCGAACGGGGTTCCATTTGCGAGGTAGGCGACCTGGCGCACCTCGAGCAGGGGGCTGTGGTCGTCGACGTTAAGCCAGTCCTGCTCGTCGCTGGTGGGCATGACCGCCCTGATTGATCTGTGCGCGCTTCCGATCTTGAGCCCAAGCTCTTTCTCGATGTAGTCGTATACCGACTTGTGCAGCGTGCTCTCGCGCAGTCCCGGAATCAGATCGAGCGGCATCCATGTGTATTCGACCACGCGTGGTACACCGTTGATGGCGCGAACGCGGCAGATGTGATAGACGAACTCGTCGGGTTCCACGCCGAGAGGCGCAGCAACGTTATCGGGTGCATGCGTGACGGAGAAGTCGTGGACTTCGCTCGTGACCGTGTGCTCCGCATCGGCATACTCGGCAGAAAAGCCTGCCATCTGTCCGGATGTGCTGTTGGCCCCCTTGGCCATAGAGGCGAGGGGAATCGTCTCCTTGACGTATACGCCCGAGCCTCGACGGCGGGCAATGATGCCCTTGAGCTCGAGCTCGTCCATGGCGCGCTTGACGGTGGTGTTGCTCACCCCGTAGATCTGGCAGATCTCCGGGGTGGTGGGCAGGCGGTCTCCCTTTGCATAGGTGCCGCTGGCAATCTCAGCCTTGATGGTGTTGACGAGCTCTTCGTACTTGAGCATATTCCCCCCATT
>CAMYZR010000298.1 GCA_947303905.1 uncultured Atopobiaceae bacterium | reverse complement strand
AGTCCACGTCGCGCATCTCGGTCTCCTCGTTGTTGCCGATGATGACGCGGATGGTGTAGGGGTTGGGCTCGCCAGTCTTCTCGGCGCGCTCGGCAAAGAACTTGGCCGTGTAGAGGGCAAGCACCGTGGGGCCCTTGTCATCGAGCACACCGCGGCCGATGAGGTAGCCGTCCTTGCGGGTGAGCTTAAAGGGGTCGTAGTTCCAGCCCGTGCCCTCGGGCACGATGTCGGTGTGGCCGATCATGGCGATCTGCCGCATACCCGATGCGGCCCTCGCAGTTGTGGGCGTCCATGCCCATGCGCGCGGCGATGTCGACAGCCTTCTGAAGGGCCTCGAAAGGCGCGGGGCCGTAGGGCTTGCCCGGCTCGGCATGGTCCATATCCTCGACCGAACGGATGGCGACGAGGCTCGCGATATCCTTTACCGCGTCCTCCCATATGCGCTCAGCGTACTCGTGTGCCTCCAACTTGAGCTGCTCGTCTGACATGTGATACACCTGCCTATCTGCATGAAACAAAACTAATCCTGCATACGTCTTATAGAGTAGCACCATCGGTGCCGCAGGGCGGGCGACCTTGTCCCACCGTGGTCTTCGGGGCACCCAGCGTGCTATGCTCGATGGGTTGACGCGTCCGTCGCAGCCGATCGGAGACACATGACCATCGACGCAACGCCCCTGCTCTGGCCCCCTACCTTCGCGGGCGCCATCTTCGACTTTGACGGCACCATTGCCGACACGGGCTCGCTCTGGCACGAGGTGGACAAGACCTTCTTGGGCCTGCGTGGCATCTCCCCCGTTCCCGAGGACTACTCGCGCATGCTGACCATCCTCGGCTTCGAGGCGGGCGCGCGCTACACCATCGACACCTTCGGGCTCAAGGAGACCGTCGAGGACGTCTGCAACGAGTGGACGCGCATGAGTCGTGCCCTCTACCGCACGACCATCCATCTCCGTCCTGGGGCGGAGGACTACATCCGCGCCCTCAAGGCGCGTGGAATCCCCACGGCACTGGCTACCACAAACGAGCCCGAAGTGCTCGAGGACATGGAGCTGGTGGATGTGCCTGGCCTGTTTGACGTGCGGGTCTACGGGGGACAGCTGGGCACGACCAAGGACAAGCCCGACATCTACCTCTCGGCGGCGGAGCGCCTGGGCGTGGCTCCGCAGGAGTGCATCGTGTTCGAGGACATCGCGCCGGGGCTGCGCGCCGCCAGGGAGGTGGGGTTCATCACCTGCGCCGTCAGGTCCTACGACCCCGCGCAGCTGCTCGACGACGTACGCGACGCCGGCGAGCTCTACCTCGAGCACTGGCGCAACATCACACTCGACTAAAGCGCAAAGGGGCCGGACGACTTGTCCGGCCCCTCGTTCTCAATCACACGATTCGGAGACTATGCCAACTCGAGCTCCATCAGGCGCCCGATGGACACGATGTAGATCTTGAGTGCCCGGCGCAGGACCTCCTCCGACACGCCCTCGTCGGGACCATGCTCGATGCCCACCCACTCCGGGTCGACCACGCTCGGGTCATGCGGGCCGAAGGCGCACGCGCGGGGGAAGTGGCGGGCATAGGTGCCTCCACCGATGACGAAGGCCTCCTTGTCGGTGCCCATGTACTCGTTGTAGGTGGCAAGCAGGGTCTGGATTGCGGGAAGCGAGGGGTCCATGTAGAAGGGTTCCTTGGCTATGCCAGCCTCGAAGACGCAGCTGCACTTCTCTGCCAGAGCCTGGAAGGCCGCGATGAGTCGCTCGGCGTTGGTGGACTGGGGATAGCGCACGTCCACTGTGATGCTCATCGAGCCGTCCTCGAGCGTACGCACCACGCCGGCATTGAGCGTGAGCGCGCCAAAGACCTCATCGGAGCAGTCGATGCCCAAGGCGCTGCCGTCGCTCGTGCGCGTGAGCGTCTCCACCAACTCGAGGAACGCGCGCTGGGATGCCCCGCAGACGTTTTCCGCGAGCAGGAAGCGGACGAGCTTTCCGATGGCGTTGTCTGTGCCCTCGGGGAAGGCCGCATGCCCTCCGATGCCGTGGGAGCTGATGCGCACCTTGCCATCGACCGCAGCCTCGGCCTCAAGGCCTGCGGCCAGCTCTTCGGGAAGTACGTCGGCGCTCACGAGCGCACCTGCGAGGCCGGGGATGGCGTTGGGCACCGTGCCGCCATCGAGCTCGACCAGCGGTGAGGACGCGTCCGTCACCGGGCTCGCAGTGCGATACCGACCATGGAAGATGCCCTTCTCGCCGCAGATCAGCGGAAAGTCCGCGTCCGGCGTGAAGAGGAACGCGGGGGCCTCAAAATGATCGAGATACCAGTCGACATCGGCCATCGTGGTCTCCTCCGCGTTGCCCACGATGCAACGCAGGGTGTACGGCAGCCTCCTGCCGCTACGCTCGACCTCGCGGACGAAGTAGTGTGCCGCATAGAGCGAGAGCACGAAGGGGCCCTTGTCGTCGAGCACGCCGCGTCCCAGCAGGTAGCCGTCGCGACGCGTGACGTCGAGGGCAGGCACCGTCCAGCCGATGCCCGTCGGCACGATGTCGGTGTGGGCGATGGTGGCGATCTGGGTCTCGCTCTCGCCCGGCAGGTCGGCATAGCCGATGTAGCCCTCGCAGTCGTGGGCGTCGAGTCCCAGACGGTCGGCTATCTCGAGGCCCTTTGCGAGCGCCTCGTAGGACTTGGGACCCCACGGCTTGCCCGGCTCGGCCGCGGCCGTGTCCTCCACCGAGTCAATCTGCACCAGGGCCCTGATGTCCTCGACGACATCCTCCCAAACCTCGTCCACATACGCATCGACTTGCTTTCTGAGCTGCTCGTCTGACATGGCAGACCTCCTTGCGCCGCATGACGCCTCGCTTGCAAACGCACCCATTCTATCCGTTGGGCCACTCCCCTGTCAGTCGCCACTTTTGCGCCGCGACGCAAACGAAAAGGAGGGCCGCCGAAGCGACCCTCCCCTCACATATTCATGCGATAGGCTATTTAGATCTTGCGGACGGCGGAAGCCTGGAGCTTGCCGTTCTGGCCC
>CAMYZR010000297.1 GCA_947303905.1 uncultured Atopobiaceae bacterium | reverse complement strand
CGACGATTCTAGGGGCGGGACTGGGGGCATTCCTCAGCTGCAAGCTCAGAAAATGCTCCCTGCCACGTCGCCTTACCGGTCGAGCACCTTGATGAAGCGCTTCTGCGTCTTGTCGCAGGTGTAACCCCTGCGCTCGTAGAACGCGTGGGCGGCCGTCCGCTCCACGCGCGAGTTGAGGCGCACGTAGGTACCTCCAAGGCGCATGGCTTCGCCCTCGAAGCAGGCGAGAAGCTTAGTACCGACCCCAGTGCCCTGGGCTTCGGGCAGCACGGCAAGGGAGATCACGTCCCATCCGCCCGACCGATGCAACGTCTCGTAGCGACAGGCGTGCAGAAAGCCCTCGACCTGCCCGCTGTCCTCATTCACCCAGACGAGGCTCAGGTAGTGTGAGTCGTCGGCAAGCTCGCATATGCGCCGCTGGACCGTCTCGAGACCGCAGTCATATCCAAGTGACCTGGTGACGATCTGCCAGACGGCGGAAGCGTCCGCCCCTTCCATCTTGCGTATCATGCGCACTCCTCGATGAGAAGGGCCGTGGTGCCGGGCGGAGACGCCATAGGCACCAGCTCCAGGCACCACGGTCCGAAAACTCTGCCTGGACTATCCCAGATCCGCTCCGTTGGACTCGCAGACTTTCTTGTACCAGAAGAACGAGTCCTTGCGGTAGCGTTTCATCTCCTTGAGGTCAAACTCGTCGCGGTCCACGTAGATGAGGCCGTAGCGCTTGGTGATGCCCTCGTGCGTGGAGATCAGGTCGAACGCGCTCCAGGGGCTGTAACCCATGAGGTCGACGCCGTCGGTGATGGCCTGCTGGCAGGCTACGATGTGCTGGCGCAGGTAGTCGATGCGGTAGTCGTCGTGGATGCGCGGCTCGCCGTCCTCGAAGACCAGCTCGTCGCGGACGCCACAGCCGTTCTCGGTGATGAGCAGCGGCAGCTGGTAGCGCTCCCAGAGCTGGCGGAGCGTGATGCGCAGGCCGACCGGGTCGATGCCCATGCCATAGTTGGTCTTGTTCTGGAGCGGGTTGCTCACGTTGGCGGCGATACCGGGATATGTCATGAGTCCGGTCATGAAGGCGATGCGCCCGCCGGCGGCCTTGGCCTCAGCGATGAGCTTCTCGCCATCCTCGTCGTTGACGTATTTCGCACAGCCAGCGCCATAGTAGTTGAAGGCGATGAAGTCGGGTTTTGCCTCCTTGAGCGTGAACCAGTCCTCATCCTCGATCTCGGGCTCGATGCCCTGGTCGACCCAACGGTTCCACAAGGCCTCGGGGTACTCGCCGAAGACCGCGGTGTCGAGGAACAGGCGATTGCGCAGCTGGTCCCAATCCATGGCAGCGAGGTTGTCCTCGGGACTGGAGCTTGCGGGATAGATGGCCGTGATGTTGGGTGCCGGGGCAATCCACGCATCGGGGCACATCTCATGGCAGAGGATCATGGCCTTGGCCTGTGCGACCAACATGTGATGGTTTGCCTGCCACTGTCCCTTGGGGCCACCGTACTGCGCCCCCTGGAAGAGGACCATCATGTTCTGCTCGTTGATGGTGAGGAAGTACTTGACCTTCTCGCCGTACTCGGCGAAACAGACGCGGCAGTACTCGACAAAGTCGTCGATGCACTTGCGCGAGGCCCAACCACCATACTCGTCCTGCAGGCATTGCGGCAGGTCGAAGTGGTAAAGGGTGACTACGGGCTCGATTCCGTGGGCATGGCACTCGTCGATGACGTCATGGTAGTGCTGCACGCCGAGCTGGTTGACCTCTCCCCTTCCCTTGGGCAGTATGCGCGGCCAACCGATGGAGAAGCGGAACTCGGTGAAGCCCATCTCCGCCATCAGCGCGATGTCCTCGCGGAAGTGATGGTAGTGGTCCACGCCATCGTTGAAGTTGGTGTAGCCCTCGGGAACCTCGGCAGTGTCGCTCACGCAGAGCGTGCGCCCGTCTTCGAGGTAGGCGCCCTCACACTGATAGGCGCTCGACGAAGCCCCCCAAAGGAATCCGTCCGGGAAGGCCTTTAGCTTCTTGTAGTCCATTGCCACTCCTCTCGTGAGCCTCCGCACGCGGCAGTGTGCATGCGTGCAATTCAGAGGTTAACAGAAGAACGTGTCATGGGTCTCACATATCGCCGAGTTGCAGTTGGCTGCGTCGGAGCTTTTGGCATTGTCACCCGATAGCAAAAAAGTCCGTTTAGATATCGCTTGTACTATTGCACAGGTTATCTAATGCGGTAAGATGTACGCATTACGTGTAATCTGAGTGGAGGAATAGCCGAAAACGCCAACACGATGATTGCGTAGTAACGTGTGTCGTAAGTGATAGGTATTATGAGTTGACATTTGCTTTTGCAGAGTGACAACCTGCAGTAAGGAGAATGTGTAGGCAGCAACACTCTTTACAACTCTGTATTCCTATTGCTATTGTTGCCAGAGAGGCATGCTGCATCAGCATCAACATTCGTTTGGAGGGACGATGACCGCTATGCTCAATGAGCTCGTTGTTATGAACGACGTTTCAAAGATCCTGCAACCGTTGACGAAGGACGAGCGCCGTCGCGTTATTGACTGGCTCGCCGATTACCTCGATGTCTACGAGGACAGGTTCGATTTTGGCGACGCAAGCTTCGTTGACGTGTCAGACGGGTTCGCTGACGAGTACGTTGACACTGCCGTGGAGATTCCGGCAGACGAGGAGTTTGTTCCGGATACCTTTGAGAGCCTCTTCGAGCGTGTTAACCCCAAGACGGCAATCCAGAAGATCGTGACGTCCGCCTATTGGCTGGAGAACTACGGCGGCCAGGATTCCTGGACGTCTTTCCAGACCAACAAGCTCCTCAAGTCCTTGGGCGTCAAGATCAGCTCTGTCTCCGGCACGCTCGCAATCGAGGGCAAGAAGGAGCGTCCGCTCATCGTCGTGCTCGACAAGTCCGGCGATTCGATGCAGAGCCGCAAGACCTTCCAGTTGAGTGACGCCGGCATCGAGTATGTCGAGTCGCGCCTCGCCTAGCCGCATAGCGCAATAAGACAAACGAAGGGCCCGC
>CAMYZR010000296.1 GCA_947303905.1 uncultured Atopobiaceae bacterium | reverse complement strand
ATTTACGACAATGCGGCGTGCCAGAAGGGGAAGGGTACCGACTTCGCGCGGCGGCGCATGAGATGCCACCTAGAGCGGCACGCGCGCAGGCACGGAGCCGAGGGCGGCATCCTGATTGTTGACGTGCGCGGCTACTACGCGCACTTGCGCATGGACGTGATGGAGCGGCGGTTCAGCAGGGCATGCCCGGAGTGGGTCGCCGACTTCGCTATAAGGACCATGCGCAACCAGTACGGCGACGGTCCCGGCGTCAACCCCGGCAGCCAGCTCGCGCAGATAGCAGGCGTCGACTACCTCGACCCGGTAGACCACGCCATCAAGGAGCGCATGGGCGTTCGCGGATACGTCCGATACATGGATGACCTTGTGCTCGTGCATGAGAGCAGAGAGCACCTACGCGCATGCCTTGCCGACATCACCGAACGGCTCGGGGAAATCGGCCTAGAGCCGCACCAGCATAAGACGCGCATCATATGCGCAGGCGAGCGCTTCGCGTTTCTGGGCTTCGACTGGCGGCTCGCAGGCGACGGCCACGCGGTCATGACACTGCGCAAGGAGTCGGTCAAGCGCATGCGGCGCGGCAAGCGCAGGCTCTACGCGCTCGAGTCACAGGGTCTTCGGCCAGAGGGAACGACGCGCACCTCATACGAGGGATGGCGCGCGCATGCGGCCAAGGGTGACAACCCGAGGCTGCTCGAAAACAGCGATGAGTGGTTCAAGAGATTGGAGCGGTCATGATTCAGACCCGCAGGGTGCGCGACCCGCGCGCCGAGAAGCTGGACGAGGCCCAGAACGCCAGCATCCAGCACAGTGAGGACACGGGCGAGCGCAACGGCGCTCTGCTCGAATACGTTGCAATGATGTGCGACGTGGAACTTCCGGAGGTGGACGATGAGTAGCTTTGCGGAGAAGGTAAAGCGCTACTATGACAAGGGACTGTGGACCGAGAAGATGGTCCATGACGCCTACAACAAGGGCCGCATCACAGCCGACGAGCTGGCCGAGATTCTTGGCGAGCCGGAACCCGAGCAGGAGTAGCCACGATCGTCCCGACATAGGCACCACAGAGGCCCCTCCTTCGCGGCTGCGCGGGAGGGGCCTCTGCCATATGGAGCGCGGCCAGAGAGCGAGGTCTACCAATGCCTCCATACATCTACCACGTCATATCCCCCGTGACGGACCCGAAGGCGCAGACGGCAATCTTTACGGTCCTAACCCTCATCGCGCTGGACCTCATCGTGGGCATCGTCGGCGCGATAGCGACCCACACCTTCAGCAGCGAGAAGATGAGGGCCGGGCTGCTGCACAAGTTCATGGAGCTGAGCGCGATGGCGCTGGGCGCGATACTCGACGGGGCGCTCGTGGGAGGGTTCGACCTCGCCACGCAACCCCTGCTGATAGCGACATGCGTCTACATCGGCATCATGGAGACGGGCAGCGTCCTCGAATTGATAAAGAAGTACGACCCCGACGCAGAGGGTTTGGTCGGCTGGATCACAAGCTTCGTCAAGCCCAAGGAGGGGTGACGATGAAAGCCACCGTGTATATACATGGGGGAGATTACGACTGTAGCGAATTAGTAAGAATGTGCTATAGGGCGGTCGGCGTGTTGCCTTACGGTTGTTACTGCTGGACGGGCAACGAAATCGAGCTGCTGACCGACCACGGCTTCGTGCGCCGCAGCCTGAGCGCCCCGCAGCAGGGGGACGTGCTCTGGCGCGACGGACACACGGAGATTTACCTCGGCGGCGGCTTGCAGGGCGGTGCCCGACACGGCGACTACCTCGGCGGGCTGAGCGGCAGGCAGGGGGACCAGGACGGCACCGAGGTCACGCGCAGCGCCTACCGCGCCAGCGACTGGTCGGTGCTGCTGCGCTACGAGGGCGCGGCCACGGTCGACGGCATCCCCGCGGCGATAGCGGCGGCGCTCGTGGCCGACCACATCATCGACCACAACGCGCACGGCTACTCGCAGCCGAACCGCACGGGGGACGGCACCATCGAGGAGGTCACCATCACGTGGACCCCGCCCGAGCCGCCCGCGCAAAAGGCCTGCAACTTCACGTTCACGGCCACCGAGGAGTGCAACATCCGCACGACGCCCGACCTCGCCGCGAAGCCCGTGGGGTCGCTGAAGGTGGGCAAGAGCGTCCGCTGCGACGCGATCCTATTCGACGGCACGACCATCTGGGCGCACTACCTCTACCGCAAGAAGGACCGATACCTGTCCGTCGGCAAGCAGCACAGTTGGGTGGTGGTCTCATGAGCGCCCGACGCGCGACCCCGCGCAAGCCGCGCAAGCTGCCGCTGACGTGGATGGTCTGGCTCGTGGCCACGGCGATGCTCGCCACGCTCGCGGTTCTGGCGGTGGTGCTCCATGCGTGACACGGCGGTCTTCGCCCTGCTCTTCACCATCGGGGCGCTCATGTCGCTCGCGCTTTGCGGCGCGGTGATTCAGGCGCTCGTGTGGGTGGCGACCATCGCGTTCACGGTGGTACAGTGATGCGGGCGCACGAGCAGCGGACCTGCCCGAAGTGCGGGGACCGCATGCGACCCGTCCACGGCTCAGACAAGACCGTGAGGGACAAGGTGTGGTTCCTGCTCCGCTGCCAGACCTGCGGGCACAAGCAGATGGAGTGGGCCACCAAGCGCGACTGGCGCGACATGGGCGTGGCCCCGTGGTAGAATCGAGCGTAGGCTCGTAGCTCACCGGCTTTAGAGCATCGGTCTCCAAAACCGAAGAAGAAGGTTCGACACCTTCCGGGCCTGCCATATCGGAGGTAGTTTAAAGACGATGCGCTAGGGGCATGCACCGATGCGCAGTGAGAACACCCGTCTGGGGGATGGGAAATGTCGGTGAAATACCAGACCCTCCGCACCAAAACTGGAGCGTAGCTCAGAGGTAGAGCAGGTGCCCGTTAAGCACTTGGTCGCTGGTTCGAATCCAGCCGTTCCAGCCATGCGTCACTAGACCCCTACGGAGAGGGCGCGGTCTGTAAAACCGCAGGGCTTGGCCCCCACAAAGTTCGACTCTTTG
>CAMYZR010000295.1 GCA_947303905.1 uncultured Atopobiaceae bacterium | reverse complement strand
TGGGCTATTGGCCCACGCAGATCATCTGCGGCATTCTGTTTGGCCTTGTCGCTATCTACGGAACCGAGGCGGGCATCGTTACCGATGACGCGACGATGAACGTCCGCGACGCCGCGCCGATCGTTGCGGGCCTCTACTTTGGTGGCCCTGCGGGCATCATCGCGGGCTTGATCGGTGGCATAGAGCGTTGGTATGCCGCACTGTGGGGACGCGGGATGTTCACGCGCGAGGCGTGCAGCGTGGCCACCATACTCGCGGGCTTCTATGCCGCCCTCTTGCGCAGGCAGCTCTTCCACGGGCGCAGGTCCAGCTGGCCGCTGGCGATGGCGGTCGGCCTGGTCATCGAGGTGCTTCACCTCCTTCTGGTGTTTCTCACCAATCTGGACGATGCGCCTCACGCGTTCTCGGTCGTGAGGGCCTGCACCTTCCCCATGATCGTCTGCAACTCCATTGCGGTTGCGCTCTCTGGTGCCATGTTGACCAAGCTCAGCGGCCTCGGGCGCAAAACCACTGCGGAGGCGCCGGATATCTCGCAAAAGGTGCAGGTCGGTATGCTCTCGACCGTCGTCGCAGGCTTTGCGATGACGCTCATCATCGTGGGCGTCCTCCAGTCGAGCAGAATCGAGTCCAAAAGCACGTCGATGCTCTCTCTGGTGCTGCAGGAGACCGAGGATGACATCCAAGACGCCTCGGACGACAATCTCCTTGAGCTTGCGGATGAGGTGGCGCAAGAGATTCCCTCGGTCGAGACCGCCACGCAGGAGCAGGTCGACCAGCTCATCGAAGACCTGGACATCACCGAGCTTCACGTCATCAACGACCGGGGCATCATCGTCCTGAGCGGTGACGACGCGTTTGTGGGCTACAACATGGCCTCCGGCGAGCAGTCCTCGGCGTTTCTGGAGCTTCTGCCGGGTGGCAGCAAATCGCATCTGGTGCAGAAGTATCAGCCCATGGCGATGAACTCCACGGTGTGGCGCAAGTATGCCGGCGTGAGCGTGCCCGACGGCATGCTGCAGGTTGGCTACGACGCCGGGCACTTTGTGGGCAACCTGACTGACGAGGTGCGCCTTGCTGTGGCAAACCGTCACGTGGGCAGCGATGGCTTCCTGGTGGTGCTTGCTCGGCATGACACGCTGGTGGGTGTGCGCAAAGGCGTGCGCATGGAGCATGGCGACGTCCAGCACCTTTCCTCTGTCATGCTCGAGACCGAGCCTGGCCAGCTCTTCGAGATCAAGTATCACGGCATGAACTATTTCGCGATGTACCGCACCACCGAGGGCCTGAGGGTCTTGGCGATGCTGCCGATCAGCGAGGTCGTCATGGAGCGTGACGTTGCGATACTCGTCACCTCCTTCATGGAGATTCTCATCTTCGCGGCTCTGTTTGTGGCAATCTACGTGCTCATCGAGCGCGTGGTGGTAAGGAGCATCTGGCGCGTCAACGGACGTCTGGGCGAGATTACCGAGGGAAACCTCAACGTCGAGGTTGACGTCCGCGACAGCGCAGAGTTCGCGGTGCTCTCCGACGACATCAACGCCACGGTGACGGCGCTTCGCAATGCCATCGCCGCGGAGAGTGCGCGCATCGAGTCCGATCTTGCCACGGCAAAGGCCATCCAGGAGAGCGCCCTGCCGCGCACCTTCCCGCCCTTCCCGGACATCACGGAATTCGACATCTATGCGTCCATGTCCGCGGCACGCGAGGTGGGAGGCGACTTCTACGACTTCTTCCTCGTTGACGCGCACACCGTCTGCTTCCTTATCGCCGACGTGAGCGGGAAAGGCATTCCGGCGTCGCTGTTCATGATGGCCGCCAAGTCCGAGCTGGCCAACTACATCAAGTCTGGCATGCAGCTTGCCGAGGCGGTTCAGAGCGCAAACTGGAATCTGTGCCAGGGCAACGACGCAGGCATGTTCGTGACGGTGTGGTCGGGCACGCTCAACTACGCGACAGGCGAGCTCACCTATGTCAATGCCGGTCACAACCCGCCGCTTCTGCGCCACAACGGAGAGTGGGTATGGCTCAAGGAGCGTGGCGGCCTCTTCCTCGGCACCTTTGAAACGGCTCGCTACAAGTCGTTTACCAGGCAGCTTGGCCCTGGCGACGAGATCTTGCTCTACACCGATGGCGTGAACGAGGCCTTCTCCGCAGGCGGGGAGGAATATGGCAACGACCGTCTGCTGGCCCTGCTCGGAAGGCATGCGGACCTGCATCCCAAGATGCTGGTGGATGTGACGCGTGCCGACGTGCGCAGTTGGGCGAAGGGCGCGGAGCAGTCAGACGACATCACCATGCTCTGCCTGGAGTACGGGCATCAGCCCCAGGTGTCGGGCAACTTCAAGGTGACGGCGGACACCTATGGATGCGAGGAGCTCACGCGCAGACAGCATTTCGAGTTCTCCCAGCTCAGGTGTCCGGTGCACGTGCAGAGAAGGATTGAGCTGGCGACGCGGGAGCTCTTTGGCGCCTTGTGTGCACATGGTCGCGCCGGTGCAAGCGGCAAGGGCGAGGTCGAGTTCAGCTACCAGTACGATACGGATCCCCGTGCGCTGACCATGTGCCTGACCGCACGAGGCGATGCCTACGATCCGCTTGCGTATAAGGGGGCAGAAGGGCAGACCGCCCAGAGCATGGCCATGGCCCATGCAATTGCCGAAATGGATGACGCCGCATACGTGCGCGACGGCGACGACAACGTCGTGGCCTTCAGGAAGCTCTGGTAAGAGAAGGGGTGCCTAGGCTTTGTGTCCCACGATTGCGATCATCGACTCGTCACGAAGGTGATGGGTCTCCACGCCGACAAACCCCGCGGCCTCCATGAGCTCTGCGACCTCGTCGGCGGTGTAGACGCTCATGCCCTCTATCGTCCGTGCGAACTCGCGCGAGCTCTCCGTGGTCCCGTCATCGTCGTTGCACACCAGGAAGCTCCCACCGGGCACCAGCGTGCGCAGCACCTCGGCGAAGGCCTTCTCGACGTCAGGCCAGAAGTACACCGTCTCGAACGCGCTCACCACGTCAAAGCTCGCGTCGTCAAAGCGCAGGTCAAGCAC
>CAMYZR010000294.1 GCA_947303905.1 uncultured Atopobiaceae bacterium | reverse complement strand
ATCGCCCTGACGCTCTCCATCCGCGGCGTCAAGCACTCCGAGATATCGCAGCGTGTGCGCCAAGTGGCCGACCACCTGGGCGTCGCTGGCGTGCTGGACAAGTTTCCCGCACAGATGTCTGACGGCGAGCGCCAGCGCGTTGCCGCGGCACGCGCCATCGTGGGCGGACCAAAGCTCATTCTCGCCGACGAGCCGACCGGTGCCCTGGACAGCCGCAACAGCGCCGTCATGCTCGACACCTTGTCCAGCATGAACCGCAGCATGCATGCGACGATTCTCATGGTGACTCACGATCCGTTTGCCGCGTCCCATGCCAGTCGCGTGCTCTTTGTCAAGGACGGCAAGCTCTTTTCCGAGCTGCGCCGCGGGTCCGATGACAACAAGGCCTTCTACACGCGCATCCTCGAGGTCCAGGCACTGTTGGGAGGTGAGGTCTCCCATGCTCGCTAAGCTTGCCCTGCGCAACGTCCGTCGCAGTGCGCGCGACTACGCGGTCTACTTCGTGACCCTGGTCTTCGGCGTGGCGATGTTCTATGCCTTTAACTCCATCGAGTCCCAGTCGGTCCTGCTCGACATTCGCAGCCACGCGTCTGGTCGGATGCTGGACCTGACCGTCTCGCTTCTCGGCATCTTCTCGGTTGTCGTGGCGCTGGTCCTCGCATTTCTGGTGGCCTATGCCAATCGCTTCATCATCAAGCGGCGCAAGCGCGAGTTTGGCACGTACCTGCTGCTGGGCATGGGCTCGTCCACGGTGGCAACGATTCTGCTGGTGGAGATGCTCGCCGTCGGCGTGGTCTCACTGGTGGTGGGCCTGTTGGCGGGCATGATGATGTCTCAGGGGCTGGCGTTTGCCACGGCGGCGCTCATGGGCACGACCATGACCAAATATCACTTTGTGGTGTCGACGAGTGCCATCGTGAAGACCCTCGTCTGCTTCTTCGTGCTCTTTGCGGCAACGCTGGTGATGAACATCCGGTTCGTGTCGCGGCGCAAGCTTGGCGACCTGCTGACCGAGCGCAGTGACCACGGGACGGGCATCAGGGTGCCCATGGCGGCGCGCGTCATTGGTCTCGTGGTGGCGCTCGGGCTGCTCGCGTTTGCGTACCTGTTGCTGGGCATCAACAGGTTCTCGCAGGTGGATGCCCTGTTCATCATGTCTACCTTCACGATGATTGTGGGCACGGTGCTGCTGTTCCTTTCGAGCTCGACAATCGTGCTGGCACTGGTCCAGCGCGCTTCCAGATTCTACTACCGAGGGCTGCACGCCTTCACTGCGCGCCAGGTCTCCAGCAAGGTTGGCACAGCCTTCGCGTCGCTTTCGGTCATCTGCATCATGCTGTTCTTCGCGCTGTCGACCATCTCCGTCGGCTTTGGCCTCCGCTCGGTCTTCGTTGGCGACATCGACAAGATGACGCAGTATGACGCCACGCTGGTCTGCCGTTTCTGCAACCCGGTGTACCCCGTCCTCCAGGACACCCTCGAGGACACCTATGAGAATCGCCGCGCATTGATGCTGGAGGAGACACCCGAGAAGCTCGCGGCAGCCGAGGCGGCCGACTTTGACATGGCTGGCGACCTGGCCGCGCGCAATCCCGCATGGAACGATCTGGTCGCATCGTCCGCACAGCTGGACTACTACGCGGAACCCCAGATGAAGTGGGCCTCGGTGCTTGCGAAGGCGGGCGTTGACGCAAGCTCGATGGAGAGTGCGGAGGGCTTTGGCATGTCCGACGTGACCGTAGTGGGTCTGAGCCAGTTCAACGGCGTGTGCGAGCTTACGGATAAGCCCACCTACAAGCTGGCCGACGACCAGTATCTGGTCAACACCACCATCGGTCTGAGCGACAAGGTGGCGCACCTCATGCGCGAGCAGGCAGCGCCGATCACCATCGCGGGCATCGAGCTTAAGGCCGCACCGGATGAGGTTGCCGTCGAGATGCGTACCGGCGTCGTGTCCGACGTGGGCCTTGAGCTGATCGTTCCCGATGCGGTCATCGATGCCATGAAAGCACAGGGGGCCCTGCCGACGACGAGCTACCTCGATTGCATGTACACCTGCGATAGGGGACAGGGCGAGGAGATGCTCAAGCGGGTCCTGGAGGAGGCGTACTCTGACGAGACGGCTTCCGAGGAGGACGGATACATGGTCCCAGGAAGCCTCTGGCCCTACCACACCATCTATACCGCCGAGTACATGACGGCACAGGCCGGCGGCATGAAGCTCCTTATCACCTATCTGGCCCTCTATATCGGCTTTGTCATGCTGGTGTCCACGGCAGCCATCCTGGCCATCCAGCAGCTGTCCGAGACGGTCGATTCCGTCGGTCGCTACCAGCGCCTGTCATCGTTGGGCTGCGACCGGGACATGATCCTCGGCTCGCTGCGGGCTCAGAGCGTCCTGTACTTTGTGGTTCCGCTTGCCGTGGCCCTGGTGCACGCAGCCTACGTGGTGTACGTGATGAACGTGGGAGTCTTCACGGTGTTTGGCATCAATCCCATGACCGGAATCGTGGTGACGGTTGCCTTGGTGCTGGTGGTTTATGGCTGCTATCTCGAGGTAACCTACCGCGCCGCACGGGGCGTGGTGTGCGAAGCCTGCGGGTTCTAGGGGAAGGGGCAAACCCTCGTAAGGTGTGGGGCGAAGCTGCTCCCTGCGGCGCATGGCATGTGCCGCGGGGAGCAGCGGTGTGATGCGACGGGCAACGACACAAGGAGGCTGTGCTAAGAGGCATCACCAGATGCCGGTACCTCGCTCAGGTCGAGGTTGAGGTCGACGGGCGTCCCGACGCCAGCGACCGATCCGCTGCTTGTGTATTGCCACAAGGCAAAGGGCTCTTCGCGTGAGGGGGCCGAGGCATACTCTGCGAACCAGATGCGGACGTCGGAGAGCTGCGAGGCGTCGAGGTAGCGCAGGTCATATCTGTTGCCATAGATCATGGGCGTATAGTCGCCCTCCGCGATGGCGTCGCAGAAGGTGCGAGCGCATGAGGTTGCCGTGTCGCCATCGATGCTCGCGATCCTATGTCCGCCGGTGGGCTCATAGTCAAAGACGACGGGATAGT
>CAMYZR010000293.1 GCA_947303905.1 uncultured Atopobiaceae bacterium | reverse complement strand
GCCTCGTAGATCATGACCGGGCCGAGGTCGGAGCCGCCGATGCCGATGGAGACGATGTTCTCGATCTTCTTGCCGGTGACGCCCTTCCACTCACCGGAGCGCACGCGCTCGGCGAAGGCATACATCTTGTCGAGCACCTCGTGCACGTCGGCGATGGCGTCCTTGCCGTCGACGATGTACTTGCCGATGTCGGACTTGGGACGACGCAGGCCGGTGTGGAAGACGGCGCGATCCTCGGTGGTGTTGATGTGCTCGCCTGCGAACATGGCGTCACGGCGCTCCTCGACGCCGGCGGCGCGGCAAAGGTCGAGAAGGAGCTTGACCGTCTCGTCGGTCAGGAGGTTCTTGGAGAGGTCAAAGTGCAGGTCGGAGGTATCAAAGCTGAGCTTGGCGACACGGTCTGGATCGGCGGCGAACCAATCCTTCAGGCTAATGCCCTCTGCCTGGAGTGCATCGTAGTGATCCTGCAGGGCCTTCCACTCGGGGGTTGCAGTGATGTCAACGGGGGCGATGATATCTGCCATGGCGGGCTCCTTGTCCTTGGCTTGGAACGGACATAGTTTGAGTTAGGATAGCGCAGTGCGGCAGCTACCACCCCCACCTTGCGGCGAGCTGTGCGATGCTGGCGGCTAAGGGGCAGCCAGCTAGGCCAAAGCCCAGCTAGCCACCGCCGTTACTCGTAACGCAGCGCGTCGATGGGGTTGAGGTCGGACGCCTTGAGCGAAGGCACCAGTCCGAAGATGATGCCGACGGCCATGGAGAAGCCCACCGCAACCAGGATGGCCAGGCCGCTGATCATGACGGGGACGCCGGCCACCACCGCAATCACGTGCGACAGCACGATGCCGACCACGACACCCACGATGCCACCTATCAGCGACAGGAGGATGGCCTCGGTTAGGAACTGCAGCATGATGGTGCGCCTCGGGGCACCAAGCGCCTTCTTGAGGCCGATCTCGCGCGTACGCTCAGTCACGGACACCAGCATGATGTTCATCACGCCAATGCCACCCACGAGCAGCGAGATCGACGCGATGCCGATGAGCATGGCGTTGGTGGAGGAGGCAAGCTGCTGCAGCTGGGCCGCGTCCTCCGCAAGGTTGCTGCTCTGGTAGCTGATCTTGGTACCCTCCTTGACCGACAGCTTGCCGTTGAGGAGGTTTGCCAGCTCGCGTCCCACGGGCGCCATGTCATCGGTCGACGCGGCGCGCACCATGACCGACACGGGCTCGTCAAAGCGGAAGACGATCGGGGATGTACACCTTGCCGCCGCTGTCCCTCGTGTAGAGCTCGTAGTCGGAGATGCTGTTGATGGTGGGCTCGAAGGCGCTGCGCATCGTGACGATGCCCACCACGGTAAACGGCTCTTTGTTGATCTCGACGCACTTGCCGATGGGGTCCTTCCCGCCGAAGGCATTGTCACAGGCCGTCTGGTCAATCAGGGCGACCTTTGCATTGCTTGCGTGGTCACGCGCACTGAAGCCACGCCCGCGGCTCACGGCCAGACCCGCGCAGTCGAGATAGTTCTGGTCGATGCCCACGACGGTGGCGCCCGAGAGGCTGGTATTGAGGTAGTACAGGCTGTTGATCCAGTTGCGCGTGTGGTAGAGCGAAACCTTCTCGGCACCGTCTATCTCGAGAATCTCGTCGATGATCGATTCGTCGAAGACGGGGACGCCCGCAAGCGAAGCGGAGTCCGAGAAGTCCATCTCCCAGCCATCCTGCGTGAGCTTCGCCTCGACCGTGTTGTTGCCCTGGCCGATGAGGTTGTTCTTGATCTGCTCGTTGGTGCCCATGATGGTGGACACGATGGCGATGATGGCCGCAATGCCGATGATGATGCCCAGCATGGTCAGGAAGCTGCGCATCTTGTGCGACCAGATGCCGCGAAGCGAGATACGGATGTTCTCAAGCATGCGCGCCCCCCTAGTATTCCGGATAGTCGGCTTGCTCGGTCTGCATGCCCTCGACGGCTGTCTTGCCGTAGGGGAACGCGACGTTGTCATCGATGGTGATGCCAGAAAGAATCTGCAGGTAGCTGCCCCAGAGAGTGGTTCCCGTGGTCACCTGCCGGCGCTCGAGGCGCCCATCCTCACCTGCGACCAGCACGTAATGGCCCCGCTCGTCCTTGCGCACGAACATGGTGGGCAGGTAGATTCCTCCCACGTTCTGCTCCTGGCCGACGCGGCTCACGTCGCAGTACTCGCCCACCACGAAGTCCGCGTCCTTGTTCAGAATCTCGGCCCTGACCGCATACCACGAGTTGTTGGGGTTGACGTCGCCAAATCCCATGTAGCCGCCCTCGGGTGAAGGGGTGTCGAGCACATCCGTGACCTTGGCCTTAGATGAGGCTCCGGACTCGTAGGCGGTTACCTCGAGCTCGTCACCCTCGTGGATGCTGTCGAGCGACAGCTCGTCGACGTAGGTCACCAGCGTATAGGCCCTATCGCCGCGAACCTCGATGATCACCGAGTCGACTTCCGCCTGGTCGTAGGGGACCACCTTGGTCACCGTGCCGCTGACAGCCGACTTGACTTCGCCGGTCTGGGCGGTGATCTGGTCCTTTTGGTAGGTGAGACGGGCCTTGCGCAGCTCGATGTCGGCAGTGCGCATCTCGCGCTGCTTCTCCGCGATCATCTGGGCGATGTCGGCACGCGTGTAGATGAAGTCCTCGCCATCGCCCACGTTTCCCTCGATGTCGACGATCTCGAAGCGCACGTACTGCTCCACATGCGGCTGGAGGTAACCATACCTGCGCTTTTGGGGCTTGGAGAGGAAGGCGCCCTCATCACCGAACTTGACGTTCTCGCCAACCTCCCAGTCCTCGGTCAGCGCCTCCTTGGTCACCTTCCTGTAGAGGGTGTCGGGATACTCCTTGCCATAGGTGAGCACGATCGTGTCGAGCTTCTCGCCCTCCTCGTCGAGGTTGGTGTCGATGACCTCGAGCGTCTCGACGTTGACGTAGAGCGTGTCGACGTCGTCCGATAGCACGGGCTTGTCCTCTGCGTCCTCGTCGGCGTTGCCGTCATCAGTGCTGCCGTCATCGTCAGCGCTGCCGTCGTCAGCGCC
>CAMYZR010000292.1 GCA_947303905.1 uncultured Atopobiaceae bacterium | reverse complement strand
CGCGAGACGACCGCGCCTGAGGGCTACGCGGTCACCGCGGACACCACCTTCTCCTACGTGGCCCGCAAGGCCTCGATGGAGGATGCGGAGGCCATCAAGTCGGACCTCCTGGACAAGGACCTGCCAGGCATCTACTACCTGCAGGATAGCCGCCGCGTGTACCCCTATGGCGCCGTGGGCAGCCAGGTGCTGGGCATCGTGGGCATCGACGGCGACGGCCTCTCCGGCCTCGAGCTGTACTACGACGACCTCTTGGGTGGCACCAACGGCGAGATGATCGTGGAGACCGGCATGAACGGCACCCCGATCGCCGGCGCCTCCGCGTCCACGACCGAGGCCGTCGACGGGACGGACATCATCATCTCCCTCGACATCAACATCCAGCGCGTCGCGGAGGAGAAGATCGTCGAGGGCGTCAAGGAGTACAAGGCGGAGTCTGGGTCGGTCATGGTCACCGACCCCAAGACGGGGGAGATCCTCGCGGCCTGCTCGACGCCCCTTCTCGACGTGACAGACCTCAGCGTGGTCGAGGAGGGCTCCACGAGCCTCAAGCTGGTCTCGGACTCCTTCGAGCCCGGCTCGATTTTCAAGGTGCTCACCAGCGCCATCGGCATCGACCGCGACATTGTGGACCCCTCGTCCGCGTTCTACGTGCCCGCCTACGAGCAGGTGGGCGACGATCTGGTCAGCGACGACGACGGTCGCGACTACGACATGAACATGACCCTGCGCGAGATCCTGCGCCGCTCGTCCAACGCGGGCATGGCGCTCGTCGCCCAGGACGAGATCGGGGCCGACGCCTTTGCCGAGGGCGTCGAGGCCTTCGGCATCGGCCACCTGACGGGCATCGACTATCCCGGCGAGGTCACGGGCATCGTGAAGACGCGCGAGGAGTACGACGGCTCGAGCGTCGGCTCGATGTCGTTCGGCCAGGGCCTGGCCATCCCGCTCGTGCAGATGGTGCGCGCCATCGGCGCCATCGCCAACAAGGGCGTGCTCGTCACGCCGCACTTCCTCATCAGCAAGGGAACCGAGCCCGTCGAGTGGGAGTCGGGCGGTCAGGTCGTGAGCGCCGAGACCGCGCGCCAGGTGACCGACATGATGCGCACGGTCGTCGAGGAGGGCACCGCCGAGGCCGCGCAGGTGCCGGGCTACGACATCGCGGGCAAGACGGGCACGGGCGAGAAGGCGGACCTGGGCAAGGGCGGCTACCTGGAGAGCAGCTTCACCTCGTCGCTCATCGGATTTGCCCCCGCCGCAGACCCTGTGGTGCTTGTGTACGTGGGCCTCAACGGAACCCCATACCTCGCGGCGTCTTCTTCTGCGCCGCTGTTCTCGTCTATCATGAGTGAGGCGCTCACTGACATGGGCGTTTTGCCTGCCTCGTAGAACGTCTGCGGGCAGCGCTTGGAAAGGGATGTAGATGCTTGACGTAACCATTTCAGAGGTGATCGAGGCCACGGGGGCGACGCTCCTGTGTGGCAGCGGGGAGGCGCGCATCACCGGCGTCACCTGCGACTCGCGCACCGCGGCACCCGGACTCGCCTTCGCCTGCTTCAGGGGCGAGCGCGTGGACGGAAACCGCTTTGCCCCCTCCGCGGTGGACGGCGGCGCCACGGCCGTCGTGCTCACCACCGACCCCGACGAGGGGCTTCTCGAGCAGGCGCGCGCAAAGGGATGCGCCCTGCTGCGCGCCGCATGCGTTGGCGGAGAGACCCCCGACGACACCGACCCCGATGCCACCGAGTTCCTGCTGAGGCTCGCGGGCTTCTGGCGCCGTCGCAACCCGCAGTGGATCGTGGTGGGCGTGACGGGCTCGGTGGGCAAGACCACGACCAAGGACATGCTGGCCGCGGGCCTTTCCGCCTCCTTCAAGACCCACGCCACCAAGGGCAACTTCAACAACCTCATGGGCCTGCCGCTGACGCTTCTGGCGGCTGACGCCACCGACGAGGTCGTGGTGGCCGAGATGGGCATGAACCATGCCGGCGAGCTGGCGCGACTCACCCAGGTGGCCCTGCCGACGGTGGCGCTCGTCACCAACGTGGGAACGAGCCACATCGGTTTTCTGGGCAGCCGCGAGAACATCGCGCGCGCCAAGGCCGAGATCGTGGGCGGCATGACGGCCAGCGACGAGGCCACGGGTCCCGTGCGCCCCTGCCTGGTGCTGACCGACGACAACGACTTCGGCACCTTCATCGAGCGGGAGTTCTGCGAGCCTGCTGGCGTCGAGGTCGTCTGGACGGGCCTCTCGGAGAAGAGCGCGGTGCGCGCCGAGAACCTCGTGCTCGACGGGGAGGGCAAGCCCTGCTTCACCGTGAGCTGCGCCGACGGATGGAGCCACGAGCTCACCCTCGACGCCCCCGGGCGCCACGTGGTGGCGGACTTCCTGCTCGCCATGGCAATCGTCTGGCGCGTGGGAGGCTCGCGCGAGGCGGCCGCGGAGGCCATCGCGCACATGCCCCAGACCCATATGCGCCTCGAGATCCTGTCGGCCCCCGGGCGCGCCCGCGTCATCGACGACTCCTACAACGCCAGCCCCAGCTCCATGGCCGCGGCGCTCGACGTGCTGTGCTCCATGACCTGCACGGGGCGTCGGGTCGCGGTGCTCGGCCAGGTGGGGGAGCTGGGCGACGAGGCGCGGGCCTTCGCGGAGCGGGTCATGCGGGAAACGGAGGGGTTTGAGGAATGAGGCCGATTCGGTTGACGGTGCAGGCCTTCGGACCCTACGCCGAGACCCAGGCGCTGGATATGGACGCCCTGGGGGAGACGGGCATCTACGCCATCACCGGCGAGACCGGCGCGGGCAAGACCACGCTGTTCGACGCCATCGTCTACGCGCTGTACGGCAGTGGCAGCGGCCCGGACCGCGCCGACGCCAGGGCCCTGCGCTGCGTGGCCGCCCGGCCCGACCTGGAGACGAAGGTGGAGCTGGAGTTCGTGAGCGGCGGGAAGCGCTATACCATCCTGCGCAAGCCCGCGCAGCTGCTGGCGGGCCGCCGCAAGGGCGACCTGGTGGAAAAGCCCGCCGTCCAGGTGCTGGTGATGCCCGACGGCGCGCGGTTCACCCGGGAAC
>CAMYZR010000291.1 GCA_947303905.1 uncultured Atopobiaceae bacterium | reverse complement strand
CTGCTGCGCACCGAGCTGCGCCCCTTCGTCGAGAGCCGCGCAAGCTGGCAGATCAGCGCACTGGGAGTCGCGGGCATCGTCACAGCCGCAATCATGTGCTGCACGCACCTTGGATACGTGATTGACCTGTCCGTGCTTCCCGCGACCGCCGTCGTCATGGTCGCCTTGATCGCGCTTGCGTACGGCGCGTCCGTGCTTGCGGTGCGTCGTGCCTACGTCAGGCGTCACGGGAGCCTTCTCTAGCAGCATCAGTCACAGTCGCCCGTAGCGGAGGCCAGGCACAGTCTGTCGCCCGGTCTCCGCTACGCCACACTCGTGCCGCGCGCGAAGAGCACCTCGTCGTCGAAGGCGGGGAAGGTGCAGACAGAGGTCATGACCATGTCAGCATCGTTTTCGACGGCGGTTACAAAAGCGCCGAGGCCCTCGTTCTCCAGCCGCTCCAGCGTGATGGGAATCACCTTGTGGAAGTCGCTGCCGTCACCGGCGCCGGGAAAGTGCTTGAAGCAAGTGACGACACCAGTCTTGCCCCCGCCCTGAGTAACCTCCCCGTCGCACAAAGGCAAGACAGGACTCTGCAAAACTGCTCACAACTGCCTTTATTGTGAGCAAACCACCTCTTCTCAACTGCCTTTTTATGGCAGAACTGCTCACAACACACGAGGTTGTGAGCAGTTCCGATTCGGAACACATCAGACGAGGCTAGGGTACCCAACGCAACAGGCATTGAACCGATGGCTGTGGCGTGGGTCGTGTAGGCGGGTGACCGCTACCAATGTTGCCGACACGCCTAAACCATACCAATACTGCATCACTAATGATTTTTGATAGGCATTAGATATGCCTTCTCTAAGCTGCTTGAATGAAATCAGAGAAAACCAGACAGAGAGGGCAGCAAGATGCAGACAAGGACTTTGGGTACCAGCGGGTTTGAGGTCAGTGCAGTGGGTTACGGCTGCATGGGACTCTCTCATGCGCATGGTTACGCCATGGAGCACGATGACGCGGTGCGTGTCGTGCGCGAGGCCGTTGAGGCCGGTTATACCTACTTTGACACGTCGGGCATGTACACGGGCGTCACCCGCGCCGGCAACGATGCCAACAACGAGCTCGTCGTGGGCGAGGCTCTGGAGCCAGTGCGCGACCAGGTGACCATCGCCACCAAGTTCGGCGTCAAGATCGGTCCGGGCCACGCCTTTGTCTACGACTCCTCCGAGGACGTCATTCGCGAGACGGTGGAGACGAGCCTGCGCCAGCTGCGCACCGACCACCTTGACATCCTCTATCAGGCGCGCCGCGACGAGCGCGTGAGCCCCGAGGAGCTAGCAGGCGTCGTGGGCGAGCTCATCGCCGAGGGCAAGGTCCTCGCTTGGGGTCTCTCCGAGGTCACCGACACCGACTACCTGCGCCGCGCACACGCCGCCACACCCATCGCGGTCATCCAGAACAAGCTCAACATGGCCAACCGCGACACCGAAAAGCTCTTCCCCATGCTCGAGGAGCTCGGCATCGCCGCCACCACCTACACCCCGCTCATGAAGGGCTTCCTCACGGCACCTGCCGACATCAAGCATCTCATGCGCGAAGGCGACGACTTCCGCCGCTTCATTTCACAGTATTCGGAGAAGGGCGTGGCCGAGGCGGCACCGCTCTACGCCCTGCTGGAGGAGTACTCCCAGAAGCACGAGTGCACCTGGACCCAGCTCTGCCTCGCTTGGATCCTGAACAAGCGCCCCTACCTCGTGCCCATCCCTGGCACCACCAACCCTGCCCGCATGCGCGAGAACCTCGCTGCCGCCGACATCATCCTCACGCCCGAGGAGATGGCCGACATCGACACGCGTCTGGACGAGATGCATCCCGAGACCTTCGGCCAGCAGTAAACGACACCGACGATAGAACACCGACTGGTGGCAGCTTCACGGCATCGTGGGGCTGCCGCTGCACCTTGGCTCATAGCTGATGCTATTCTCTCCTCATCGGTACCATCGAGAGGGGAACGCCATGGCACGCATTCTTCTACGCGCGGACGATCTCGGTTATTCCGAAGGCGTCAACTGCGGGCTCGCCTGGGCCTGCGACAACGGGCTGCCCATGAGCGTCGGCCTTATGATGAACCTGCCGGATGTGCGCCACGGCTACGAGCTGATTGCCGGACGGGGACACTGCCTGGGAATGCACACCACCATCTCCGCTGGCCATCCCTTGAGCGACCCTGCGGAGGTCCCCTCTCTCGTGGACGAGAATGGTGCCTTCCATCCATCGGACTTCTACCGCAACGCGACCTCCGACCCTGCGACGCTTGCAGACGTTGAGCGCGAGGCGGAAGCGCAGTACCAAACATTTATCGAGCTCACAGGGCATGAGCCCGATTACGTGGACGTCCATGCCGTGAGCAGCGAGAACTTCGTCATTGGCGCGCGCAACACGGCTAAGCGTCACGGCAAGCCCTTCTCGTATCTTGCACCGAGCGGACGGGCGATGCGGGTGGGGTCAAGCGACCTGCTTTTGCATGGCAGCCAGGGCGACCTCGACCAGCTCATCGCTGCCGTGATGGACGCCGACGCCCAGACGGCCACGCCAGTCGTGCATGCCCTCATGCTGCATCCGGGCTTCGTCGACGCACAGCTCATGCGCACGTCATCGCTCACGCTCCCGCGCACCGTTGACGCGGAGATCCTACGCAGCCCCGAGCTGCAGGAGCTGGCCGCCCGCAGCGACGTTGAGCTCGTCACGTATCGCGACCTGTAGGACCTGCCGTAGGACAAGCCTGCAATCGAAATGCTCCCCATGCGGTACGCAGTACCACTCACGCCAGATATGCGCAGATAGTTTGGGTCCTCGATAAAGTAGGGCGAAGTGGGGACTGTCTTTTCGTTGTCCAGCGCCCAGGGTTAGAACGTGGCATCCATGAGTCCGCGAACGGTGGCATCGCTCATGGGCAGATAGGTCTCAAGCGTGCCCTGCATGTCCACCACCTTCTCCAGCGAGGAAGAGACGATCTCGTACTTGGGCCGCTCCTTCGTATCGAAGATCACGTAGTTGGTGCCCTTCCGGTCGAGCGAGCTGCTAAAGCAGATGCCGTC
>CAMYZR010000290.1 GCA_947303905.1 uncultured Atopobiaceae bacterium | reverse complement strand
GGTCCGCGAGGTCATCGCGGCAACGGGCTATGACCTGCTCTCCATCTCGTCAGGGCCTTACCAGAAAAAAGGCCTCTTTGGCCTGTTCTAGCCTCTCTCCCACGCATCCGTATTGCAACGCGTAGCCCGCTGCCCCATTCCATCTGGGCAGCGGGCTACGCGTTGCAATGCATGGCCCACCGCTCGCAGACAAAACGTGGCGGTTCGCCTACCGCTTCCCCCTCTCTCTACAATTGGTATGTTTTTGGTAATAACTTGTACAATTACAGAGCATGCTATGCAACATGTTGAAGTTTGACGAGCAGAAGCAGATTGACAGCGTCAACGGAGCGCTTGCGCTTCGTCCCCAGATCGAGGCAATCGTCGACGCAATCTGTGCAAAGGGTTATGACCGCATCGTCTATCTGGGCATCGGCGGCACCTGGGCCTCCGCGCTGCAAGCTGAGTCGCATGCAGTTGAGCTCTCAGACCTCCCGGTCTACTCCCTCAACGCGGCCGAGTACAACACCCGTGGTGACCGTCGCATCACTAAGGACTCCGTCATCGTGCTGAGCTCGGTCTCGGGCAACACCGCCGAAATCGTCACCTCAATGGAAAGGCTCAACGCCAGTTCCCGCAGTACGACGAGTACTACGCGCAGCTTGACGCCAACCTAGCCCAGGACCTCGTCGATGTCGGCAAGGCCTCTGACGAGTTTGCTCGCGCCTTCGCCGAGAAGCACCACGATGACCCCATCCACTATTTCGTGGGCGGTGGCGTTCAGGGTGGCTCCACCTACTCGTACGCCATGTGCTACTGGGAAGAGCAGCACTGGCTCCGCACCAAGTCCATCCACCCAGCTGAGTTCTTCCACGGCATGCTGGAGATCGTTGATCGCGACACCAACGTCACCGTCTTTCTGGCCGAGGACGCCGAGCGCCCCCTCTCGGAGCGTGTCAAGGCCTTCCTGCCGCGCATCTGCGCCAACTACACCTTCATCGATTCCAAGGACTACGCGTTGCCTGGCATCTCCGACCAGTACCGCGGCTACCTGTCACATCTGGTGACTCACGCCGTCACCAACCGCATCGACATCCACATCGAGCAGATCAACTGCCATCCGGTGGACATCCGCCGCTACTATCGCCAGCTTGACTACTAAGAGCTAAACAGGGGCCGCTGCGTGCGGCCCCACTCTTTACGCAGCCAAGCCATTCCGTGAGTACCACGTCAATCAAGGAGCCTCCATGTCCAAGATCACCATGAGGGACGTCTCCATCATGGGTCCGTCCTATGTGCACTACTCCTTTGAGTACTTCCTGGACTCGCTGCAACGCTGCGGTATCCACAAGGTCGACCTGTGGGGCGCCGAGCCGTTCTTCTATCGTGCCGACTGGAAGACCCCAGCAGCAGCCGAGGCTGAGCTCAGGCGCATGAAGGCGGAGATGGCCGCGCGCGACCAGACTGTGCCCATCTATACGCCCGAGACGCTGGGCTACCCCTTCAACTTCTCCGACCCCAGCAAGGGCATCCGCCGCCGCACCATCGAGCACTTCAAGTGGTGCATGGAGGACGCTCACACCCTCGAGTGCCCGCGCATCTTCCTCAACTCTGGCTGCGGGCTCCGCAATGTACCGCGCGAGGAGTCGATGAAGCGCCTGGTCGACACCTATCGAGCCATCCTTGACCTCGCGGAGGACGCCGACATCCTCATGCCGCTCGAACAGCTCCAGCCCTACGAGAGCAACCTTGTGCTCACCAAGGAGGACGTCAAGTACGTGCTCGACGAGGTGGGGAGCCCCAACCTGCGTGTCTGCCTCGACGTCATTCCCATGGTTATGTTCGGCGAGACCATGGAGGACTACTTCGAGCTCTTTGGAGACAAGGTGGAGTGGATCCACTTTGCCGACTCCCACCACGAGGAGCTGGGCACCGGTGAGTTTGGAGCCGAGCTCATGCGCCACTGGCTTGACGTGCTCGAAGCAAACGACTTCCAGAACGGCATCGACCTCGAGGTGAATGACTCCATCTACTGGGAGGAGCCGCACGGCCCGCACGAGCGCTCATGCAACTACCTACGTGAGGCCCTCGGCGTTCCGGAGGAGTAAGGCAGCGAATCTAGCTAGATCCGATCATCCTTACCATGCGCAGCACGGGTTCTACCGCGCGTCCGGGCTCTTCACGAAGCCGATCTCTGCGGCACGCTCGGTGCTCATGAGATGGAAGTTGCACTCGTCGTCCCCGTAGCCGAGGGTCTTGGTTCGGTCAAGCACGGCTCCCTGCATTTCGAAGGTGTAATAGTCCATGGCACAGAGGTAGCGCATGATGTGGCTGACCCCTTCCTGCTGGGCAAGTTTGCAAAGGCCGCACTGCTTATGCGTGATGTAATACTCGTCCTTGCCCGGCACCTTCTCGAAGAACCAGTACCAGTTCATGGGATACTCGTCGATGTGCTCGCGTGACCAGGTGGCCTGAACGGTGCGCGTCTTCACCTCTTTGTTCGTGAAGGCGCTCTTTCCCTCCTTGGCCATGCGCATGAGCGGGCAATATGAGACCTCGCGCACAAGACCTTGGATGACCTCGGGAGTGAGCAGCTCCGGTTCGGTCTTGTAGAGCGCGATGAAGAACGCCCCTGCGTACATGGTCATGACAAACATGTTGTCGCGCATAGTGCCAACGGAGGGCGTTCGCGCCACGATTGACCGGTACTCCGCAAGCACGCGGCGCTGGTAGCTAGCCATATCGAGGTTGGGAAGCCGCCGCTCAAGGTATGAGAACGCCGTTTTTGCAAAGGCGAGTTTGACGAATGCTCCCATGAATCCGTACTTCATGAGGATCCTTCCTTCCCGAGCACCTTCGGGCGCTCTGCAATTCTTCCGTTCACGATAGGTTAACTCTTTAGGGCAGCAACGCTTGGAAGAAACGTCAACAACCGCATCGCCGTATTTCGGTGGCAGCGGCATACATGAGCATGGAGGTAGGCAAGCATGGAGGGCTTTGAAGGAGTTGCCAACACCCTGTCTGTGCCGCTCGTTGCGCGCATCGCCATATCGAAGGAATTCCCAGAGTACTTTTACGACGAAGAGGCTCTTGCGCTTGAGCCCTCTATGCCTGACGGCGC
>CAMYZR010000289.1 GCA_947303905.1 uncultured Atopobiaceae bacterium | reverse complement strand
TGCGGTACAGGATGGCGCGCTCGGTGTTCCAGGAGCCGAAGACGGCCTGCTCGGCGAGGCGGAGCTGCAGAATCGGGTCGTGCGGGAAGACGGCCTTGCCGTCCACGTCGACCTCGGGATACTCGGCAACGTCAACGTTGTCGGAGAAGATCTGCTTGAAGGTCGCGACGAGGTCCTTGAGGTCGTCAGCGTCGAGCTCGGTGTCGAGCTTGACACCCTTCTCGGCCTTCTTGGCGGAGATGGCGTCCTCGAAGAGCTGGCCAGAGACGCCCATAACGACGCTCGAGAACATCTGCACGAAGCGACGATAGGAGTCATAGGCGAAGCGCGGGTTGTCGGTCTGCTTGATGAGGCCCTGGACGGAGTCGTCGTTGAGGCCGAGGTTCAGGACGGTGTCCATCATGCCAGGCATGGAGAACGGAGCGCCGGAGCGGACGGAGACCAGCAGCGGGTCCTCGTTGTCGCCGAGCTTCTTGCCCATGCGGTCCTCGAGGTCCTTGCGATACTCGTCGATCTCGTCCAGAACGCCCTCAGGCCACACGTTGCCGGCGTTGGAATACTCAACGCACGTCTGGCAGGTGATGGTGAAGCCGGACGGAACGGGAAGGCCAAGGGCGGCCATCTCGGCAAGGTTGGCACCCTTGCCGCCCGTGATCCACTTAGCCTCGTCGACAGTGGCGCCGGCAACCTCGGAGACGTTGTTGCCCTCGGTGTCGAAACCGAAGCGGTAAACATGCTTTTCGGCCATACTCACACTCCTGATCTGGTCCGTGGCACCGCCCCATGCGGTACCTCACTTTACAAGAGCACCCGCCACAAGGCTTGGGCCCTATGGCGAGCTCTCTCACTAACCTAGGTTATTGTATCCGCATATCCCTACCATCGTAAAGATGTTGCAAGACACATGAAATCATCTTCCACTTCCGCAACGGGCAGTGGAGAGGTGACTACACGTTATGAATCTCGACCTTGGTGCGATGAC
This sequence comes from uncultured Atopobiaceae bacterium, assembly GCA_947303905.1. Classification (GTDB taxonomy): domain Bacteria; phylum Actinomycetota; class Coriobacteriia; order Coriobacteriales; family Atopobiaceae; genus UBA1367. The sequence continues at coordinate 2,120 of CAMYZR010000289.1, read as the reverse complement.
CGGCCAGGTTGACCGGCTCCTCGCCCGTAAGGGTGGAGATGATGGTGACTGCCGGTCCCAGCAGGTCGATCGAGGGGATGCCACGCTTGTCGAGCTCGCGACGAATGTCACGACGGAGATTGCGGTCGACGACGGTGTGGAAGACGGCCAGGGGCACATCGGGATCCACGTTCTCGTCAAGGTACTTCTTGACGGTGTCGACGGAGCGAACCTCGCCCAGACGCTTGATGATCACGATGCCGTCGGTGAACTGCGAAGCCGCAGCGGACACGACGCCAGTCGCGGTCTCGCCGCGTGCATCGGAGATGACAAATACGATGGGTGTGGCCGTCACGGTCTCGAAGAGGACGTCTGCGTCTGCCATATGTGCCTCCCAGCCTGAAGGGCTTTTTGCCCCACATCACAGGGCCTGTACGGCCCGCCTGCCTTACCAGTCTTGTGCATGCCCATGCTGCGGGCATTCTTGCACCCTTGTACCAGTGTCATCGACGTCAACGTTAGAGTCACGCAAAAACAGGTCGATTGGCTTTGTTGCATCGGCGAGAGCGCATCGCATAACCATTTGGCACAAAATATGCGCCAATTCGCCACGATTCTGGCCGGCGTGGCACAAGATAGGGGCGCCGCGACCCCTGTCGCGACGCCCCCTTGTGCCTAGGCTTTCCGTTGATCTGCGCCTACTTGCGCTTTGCAAGGGCGCCGATGTTGGCGACGTCCTTGAAGGCCGACTCGAAGCGGTTGAGCAGGCGGAGACGGTTCTCGCGCACCGCCTTGTCCTCGTCCATCACGAGCACGTCATCGAAGAATCGGTCGATGGGCTCGCGCAGTCGTGCCAGGGCCGCGATGGCGTCGTCAAGGCCACCGGCGAGGATTGCGTCCTGTACCTGAGCGGCTCCGTTGTCGACGGCCTCGAGCAGCGCGCGCTCGGCATCGCCCAGAAGCGTCTCGTCAACGTCTATGCCCAACGCCGCATCGGCAAGGTGGCTTGCACGCGCATAGGCGGTCGCAAGGTCGTCAAAGACCTCCTTGGACTCGCGGCGAGCGCGGTCGAGGGCCTGCACGCGGCCGAGGAACGCGACGGGGTCGCAGATACCGGTGTCAGAGACCGCCTGGATGGTATCGGGGTCGGCGCCTTCGTCGCGCGCGATGGCGGCAAGGCGGCCCGCGAAGTAGCCGCGCACCTTGCCGACGACCTCACTCATGTCAAACTCGATGCCCTGCTCGGCATAGCTTGCGAGCGCGACGTCGATCAGCGGCTCGAGGGCAACGCCGGGAAGCTCGCGCAGCATCGCGATGACGCCGATGGTGCTGCGGCGCACCGCAAACGGGTCGGCAGAGCCCGTGGGAGGCTCGTCGATGGCAAACATGCCACAGATGGTGTCGAGCTTGTCGGCGATGGCGACGGCCTTGCCCGCGACGGAGGAAGGGGTCTCGTCACCGGCGAAACGCGGACGGTAGTGCTGCGACACGGCCTCGGACACCACGTCGTTCTCGCCCTGGGCGGCCGCATAATAGCCACCCATGACGCCCTGCTGGCTGGTGAACTCGATCACGGCCTGGGACACGAGGTCCGCCTTGGCGAGATGGGCGGCACGCGCCGCGTCGATGGCGACCTGCTCGTCGGAGCTCGCACTCTTGGCCACGGCGCGGGCGAGCGTCTCCATGCGCTCGGACTTCTGCAGGACCGTGCCGAGGCGCTTCTGGAAGACGACCTGGCCGAGGCGCTCGCGGAATCCGTCGAGGCCGACCTTGAGGTCCTCGTCATAGAAGAACTTGGCATCGTCGAGGCGAGGGCGCACCACGCGCTCGGTGCCGGCGCGCACGGTGTCGTTGACCTTGGGGTCGGCGTTGCTCACGATGACGAACTCGCGCGTGAGCGAGCCGTCTGCCGCATAGATCGGGAAGTAGCGCTGATGCTTGAGCATGGCCTCGACGATGATCTCCTGTGGCACCGCGAGGAACTCCTCGTCGAAGGTGCCGACCACGACCGTCGGCCACTCGCAGAGGTTGACCACCTCGTCGAAGACGCCCTGCGGGGTGTCAACGCGCGCCCCACCGCGCTCGGCCTCGATCTGGGCGATGCCCTCGCGGATGACGGCCGCTCGACGGGCCTCGCCGAG
>CAMYZR010000288.1 GCA_947303905.1 uncultured Atopobiaceae bacterium | reverse complement strand
TCACGATGCGCCAGCTCGTACAGGCCGCGGATGAACTGATCAGTGTCACTCGGCTTCAGCGGGGCTGAATCGGTGCGCACCTGGACGCCACCCTGCTTGTAGCTCAGGGGCAGGCCTGCCACCACGAACACGTCGGACGCCTTGGCGTCGACCATCTGCTTCAGAAGTTCCTTCAGTTCCATGGTTACTCCAGCTCCTTACCCTACGGGCGACCACAGCGTCTCTTCGGCCACTGTGCTGTCTGCTTCTGACGTTGCCTTCCATTCCATGATTTGATAGGTGCCGTCATCATTCACGGCCACACGCAGGTCGATACGGCGGAATGCCGGCGTGACCACGCTGGCCACCACATCGCTGCCGTCCATGCGTACCTGTACCTCTACGCTCTCGTCCGCAAGTCCCAAGGGGTCTGCCTCAGCCTGCGCAGCGGCGACCAGTTGGGGCAGTGCTGACTCGACGGCCAGACGGACGTCCCCACCGGACGTACGGACGTCTGCCAGAACCTCGTCAAGCTCTGCCACCATCCGCTGGCCACAGACATCGGCAAGATAGATCTCTGTGGTCATGGTCGCAGAGCGATGCGAGAGCGCATACATGGCGTTTGAGGTCGAGATTGCGAGCACGGCAAGCACCGCCATGCCCAACGACGCGACGAGCGTGAAAAGCGAGATGGGGCCAATGCTGATGCCCGGGCGCAGATCGTCCATCAGCTCACCTCGCTTACGTATCGAGCCGTCTCTATGGTGTAGAGTGACTCGTTTGCATCGGTCCAAACGGTAATCGCGGCACGATAGAAGGTACCTGAATCGGTTCTTTCGGGTATCACATCACACGTGATTCGATATCCATCCTCCTCGTATTCCTCAGGCACGCCAACCGGATCAGCCACGAATCGCTCCGCGACGTTGGTGGCGAGATGCGTGGCGCGGTCAAGCTCTACGCTCTCGTTACCACGCCGCATGGCAAGGGCGAAGAGGCTCGTGAAGACCGCTATGGCCGTCGCAAGGATCGTCAGCAGCAGCAATGCCTCGATGAGGTAGGCGCTCTGGTGTGCGCTATGGGCATCACGCTTGCTGCCAAAGTCAGTCGTGCTCGTAGCCATACTCATGCCCCTCCCCTCACGCTGCGAAGTGCCACCTCAGCTGAGCCAGCGTCGGTGGTGATGGTGAGCAGGCTGTCCTCGAAGGAGAACGAGAAGGTCTCCGAAGGCACGATGGGCGTCGCCTTCTCTGGTTCATAGGGCTTCGCGGCCACCGCGTATTGCTCGACCACATGACCTTGGTACAGGTAGATGCGGGTCTCGTACGTACCGCTGCGCAGACGCTCGACCAGCACGAGCGCGTCGCCCTCAGGGCCCTGGCCAACCTCGATCGCGTCAAGTGCGTCATTGGCCCGCACGTTGTTTACCAGCAGGTTCATGCTCAGACGCGAGCTGTCCATAGAGCTCTGCTGCGCGTTGAGCCTGCTATAGATGCGCGTGCCCACCATCAGCGCGACGAGCACCACCACGATGAACACCATGAAGAGTGCCACCGAGAAGAACCCGTCAAGGTTCTTGCGCTCGCTCGCCGCGGCGTCAGCTCGGGCACCAAATACCGAGAGCGGCAGCTGTCCGTCTGCGCGGCTCATCGTGGCACCACCACTACGTTAGGCACCACGTTGCTCGCAAAGGCCTCGTAGTGCACCACATAATCGCGGCTCTTCACGCGGAGGCCGTAATGGTCCTCCAAGTACTCCAGGCTCTGCGGATATGAGCCCTCAACCGCGCAGCAGCGCGTCGCTGCCGCGAGGATGGAGGAGCGGAGCGCAGCCGCTCCCTGTTCGCGCTGGGCCTCGCGCATGCGATCCAGCACGCCCGCAAACAGAGCACAAAGCAGCACGAACACGACGGCAAGCACTATGCGCCGTCGTCTGCGCTGCTTGAGCTCCGCAATCGTCATTTCGTGATACATAGGCACCTAACCGATGGAGCGCATGATGCCCACCAGGGGCAGCATGACGGCAACCAGCGTGCCGCCTACCGTTATGGTCAAGAACCCTGCCAACACCGGCTCGACCTTGGCAATGAGCAGGTCAACCTGGGTGATGGCATCGTCAAAGTACACGTCGGAAAGGTGCTCAAGCACGTTGTCCAAGCTGCCGGCGCGGTTTCCCACGGCGAGCATGCGGGCATACACTGGCTCGTAGATGTCAGACTCGGTAAACGCCTGCACCAAGCTGCGCGGATTCTGCGGGTCGATCATTGCGTTGTAGGCAGTCTGCAGCTTGTCGCGCAGATCGGTATGCGTCACGGTCTTGAGGGCCTCAGTCATCGCGCGTTCGGCCGTGATGCCCGAGGACACATACGTGGCGATGGTCGCCGTGAAGCGTGAGAGCGCAATCTGGTACATGGCCTTGCGCGTGAAGGGCAGCTTCTCCAAGATGCCCATCAGCTTCTCGCGCCCCGCCTCGTTGCGCGAGATGAACATGGCGCCGAGCACCAGCACCGTGGCTATCAGCGTAATGGCCAAAGCGATGCGGCCAATGGTGATAGAGAGGCCCACATACCCAAAGGAACCGCTGGTCAAAGACCCTGTCATGTTCTCATACACGTTGATGAAGACCGGCAGGATGAAGGCCACGGTAAACGCCAGGATCACCGCCATGATGCACAAAAGCATCGCCGGGTAGCTCACCGAGGTGCGCAGCTTCGCAAAGAGGCGATTCTCCTCGTCGTAGTAGTGGTCGAGGTTGTGCAGCGCCGGCTCAAGGCGGCCCGAGCGCTCCCCTGCCGTGACCATGTCGATGGCATAGCGCGGGAAGGCACCGCTTGACTCCATGGACTCGGCAAGGCTGTTACCGCGGATGAGCTGCGTATACACATGCGAGCATACCTGCTTGAAGCGCGAGTCAGAACGGTTTTCGGCCAGCATGTGCACGGCCTCGTCGGTCTGGATGCCGGCACCCAGCATGGTAGACACGCTCCCACAGAACGCGGAGAGCGCGCTGCTCTCAAGCAAGCCCTCAGCCATGTCCCTCGCCTCCTTTGACGCTATGCGTCTCTCGTCCCCCGGCACGCTAGCCGGTATCTCAGTAGATGTAGCGATCCGTGTATTCCTTGCCG
>CAMYZR010000287.1 GCA_947303905.1 uncultured Atopobiaceae bacterium | reverse complement strand
CCGTGCGACCGCCCATGCCGCACGTTTGACCAGCCCAAGCATCGACTTGGCGTCATCGTCCCAGTCCTGATCGAGGTCGTCGTCAGCATCGTCGTCATCGGAGGCCTCGTATGCGTCACCAGACTCTTCCGCCGCATCCTCACGCGCCTCGCTCTCAGCCTCACGAGCATCAGCCGCGGCTTCGGCAGCTCCCTCAGCCTTGTCGTCCTCAGAATCCACGCTCTCAGCAGTGGACTCGCGCGCGTCCTCGACCGCCTCGACCCCGTCCTCCACCGCCTCGTCAATCAGGTCGTCAACATCGTCTGTGCCGTCGGGCTCCGGGTCTATGACCGGAACCGTGTCAAGGGCATCCTCGCTTGCCGCAAGGACACTCCCGTCCTCGTCCAGCACCTGCAGCACGACGGGACCCGACACATCGATCGCGCCCTCCAAGTCCCCGCGCTCGACAAGGCTCTGGGCACGGTCGATACTCTCCGTGAGGTAGTCCTTGGTTGTCGCGGCAAGCGTCTGCCGCACCCCTCCCGCCACGACCAGCGTGAGGACGGCCATCGACAGCGCGGTGGCCAAGACCATCACGCCAGTCACCCTTGCTCGTATGCCCGTCACGCGCACGCCTCTCGCCATCATTGCACCAGGTATCCAGCTCCGCGCACGGTGCGCAGCGTCTTTGTCCCAAAGGGAGCGTCGATCTTTTTGCGCAGGTAGCCCACATACACCTCGACCACGTTCTCCCCGCCCGCAAAGTCGGGCCCCCACACGTATTCGAGAATCTCGGTCTTGGTGTGCGGCACTCCGGGGGCGCGCATGAGATACTCAAGCATCTGGAACTCTCGCTGCGTGAGCTCGATTGGCGTGCCTGCGCGCTCGACGGTCCTTTTGCGCGCGTCGAGACGCAAGTCTCCCACATTGAGGTCGTCACCCTGCGTCCGTGGCCCTCGCCTCATCAGCGCGCGAAGCCGCGCCACCAGCACCACGAGCGAGAAGGGCTTGCGTAGAAAGTCGTCTGCTCCCATCTCGAAGGCATCCGCCTCGTCGTACTCGCCATCTTTGGCGGTAAGCATGAGGATAGGCGTGGTCACGCCTTGCTCGCGCGCGTTGCGACAGACCTCGTAACCGTTCATGCCCGGCAGCAGGATGTCGAGCGTCACCACGTCGTATGGCCGCGTGAGCAGCATGTCGAGCGCCTCGCTGCCATCCGTGCAAGTCTCGACGACAAAGCCCTCTTGCTCCAGGCTTCGCTTGAGATATGCGACGATACCTGGCTCGTCTTCGACGATGAGCAGTCTCATGATGTCCCCACCCCTCACGCATGTCAGCAGCGCCCGCAACCACCAGCCGAAAGGCGGCAAGCCCGCGGGATGATCCCGCGGGCCCTCGTGCCCACCTCTATCCTACCGTTAGTCGCGCTCGACTTCCTTCTCGAGAATCTTGCCGGTGTAATAGTCGATGTCGTACTCGTACTCGTACTTGCCATAGCGGAACTCGACCTCGTACACCTTCTTCCCGCGGTGACGATCGACGTCGATCTCGATGCGCTTTACCTGGGACTTCTTGAGCTTGGCGTCCTTGAGCGCAATCGCCAGCGCCTTTTTCCTGCCAATGGCCTTCTTCTTTGTGGTGGCCTTCTTGCTCGTGGCCTTGGTTGCTCGATTGACCACCTGCGTGCTCGTGCTCGCCTCGGCGGGCGTCGCCGCGTCCACGACCCCCAGGCCAATCATACCGAGGGCCATCGCCAGCACGATTGCCAGCGTCGCCACACGTGCGATCCACCTCTTTGCGTTGCCGGTCATCTTGACTCCTCTCCTCGCGGTCTGACCTTGGCTGCATCATGCCAAAGCAAACCTTAGGAAAGGCTGAGAGACCCACCGGACATGACTGACGCCCCCACGGCAGGCCATGCCACGGGGGCGCCAGTCAAGGCTCTATGACTCCTGGCCTACATCAAGGCGCAGACGTTCTTTGCGAACTCCACCGGGTCATCCACCGGCAGGCCCTCGACCAGGAGCGCCTGGTCGTACAGCAGGCTGGCGTACAGGGCAAGCTTCTCCTCGTCGCCGGCCTCCTGGGCTGCCACCAGCTTGTCGAACACCGGGTGGGACGCGTTGAGCTCGAGCACGCGCTGGGCACGCGGTGCGGCAGCGGCGTCGGGGCCCTGCATCATGACGCGCTCCATCTCGAGCGAGATCGGGCCCTCGGTGGTGATGCACGCGGGCGCGTCGGTCAGGTTGGCCGACACCTTGACGGCGCTGACCTTGTCCTGGAGCTTGGCGGCCATGGCGTCAAAGAGGCCCTGGTTGTCCTTGGTGGCCTTCTCGGCCTCCTGCTTCTCCTCGTCGGTCGCGAGGTCGAGGTCGGCGGTGGAGACGTTGGTCAGCTCGAGGTCGCGCGCGTCGGTGCCCGCGTTCTCGGCGTCGCCCGCCACGGCGTCCATGTGATAGGTGCGCATGGCCTGGATCATGAACTCGTCCACGTCGGCCGTGCACAGGAGCACGTCGTAGCCGCGCTTGACGGCACCAGTCACAGCGGGCAGCTTGGCCAGGCGCTCGCGCGAGTCGCCGGAGGCGTAGAGGATCTTGTCGAGGCCGTCGGGCATCGCGAGCGCGTACTCGCGCAGCGTGACGTACTTCTCCTCCTTGGCGCTCCAGAACAAAAGCAGGTCGGCCAGCTCGCCGGCGTTCATGCCGTAGCTGTTGTAGATGCCGAACTTGATGCCACGGCCGAAGTTCTCGAAGAACTTCTCGTAGGCCTCGCGGTCGTCCACCAGCATCGTCTGGAGCTCGCTCTTGATCTTGCGCTCGACGCGCTTGGCGATGGCGCGCAGCTGGCGGTTCTGCTGCAGCGTCTCGCGGCTGATGTTGAGCGTGACGTCCGGAGAGTCGACCACGCCGCGCACGAAGTTGTAGTAGTCCGGGAGCAGGTCGGCGCACTTCTCCTGGATGAGCACGTTGGAGCTGTAGAGGGCGAGGCCCTTCTCGTAGTCCTTGCTGTAGAGGTCGAAGGGCGCCTCGCTGGGGATGAACAGCAGCGCGTCGTAGCTGATCGAGCCCTCCGCGTGGAAGGAGATGGTACGCGCCGGCTCGCTCCAGTCGTGGAAGGTCGCCTTGTAGAACTCGTCGTA
>CAMYZR010000286.1 GCA_947303905.1 uncultured Atopobiaceae bacterium | reverse complement strand
CTTGATGGCAAAGTCATCGCCCCCATAGACAAAGCAGGCATCTTGAGCGTACAGACTCCAGAACCTCTTTCCGGTTATTATGATTGGCTCGCTGATCACGTAGTTTCCTGCCGGAAAGTAGACGGTCCCGTCTGAAGAGATTGCTTTCTGGATGGCTTTCGTGTCGTCCGTCTCACCGTCTCCCTTCGCCCCGAAGTCCTTGACGGAGACGAGGCCAGAAGAAGCACCCTTGTTGATGTAGGTCTCGATTGCATGCGGAGCTTCGTCCTCCGTCTCGCCTGGTTGAGGTGCGTCTGCCTGCCCGTTCTCGTCTTCTGCCGCGCTAGGCTGCGACGCGTTCGTCTCCTGAGTATCGCTGACGGTCTTGGCAGGGCTGTCAGGTCTTCCGCAGCTGACCAAGAGCAGAAGGGCGAGGAAAGCAACAAAACTTGCGGTTGCAAGTTTCATGATTAGGTACTCCCTTACATGCATGTCTTCCTAGGCTTTCCCGTTGCGGGACTTCAAGATGTTCAGTAGGTAGGAAAAGGTCGTGTTCTTCAAGATGACGGACAGTGCCGCATAGGAAACGACTCCCGTTATCACTTGCAGAGCCAGTTTGAGCGCCACCGGTATCGCCAGCGCGCCCTCAGCCCAGACGACGGCCCCCATGACAAGTGCCAAAACCAGGTTGGTCAGGATGTCAAGTACCTGGTCCCGTATGCTGTAGGACAAAAGCTGCTTGTTGGGCCACGCATTGATCGTCATGGACAGGAGCGAGAAGGCAAGCATGCTCAGGGCGAGTTCCATCACGCCGACCCTAACGAAGACGAGGAGCACCGCGAGGCCGATTCCCTTCTTGATGATTTCGAGCTTGAGGAACAGGTCGCTTCTCCCCATCGCCTTGATGGCATTCAGGTTTGCCGTATGAATCGGATAGGTGAGGTAGGTGAGGCAGAAGATCTGCATGTATGGTACGCAGGGCAGCCATTTGTCCGTGAGGATCAGCCGAACGATCGTGTCCGCACAGGCGGCCATGCCCACGAGCAGGGGGCTCATCAGGTAGGTGCTGACCATGATCGACCGTCGCGTCATGTCGCGTACCCTGGACTTGTCATCCTGGTCCTCTGACATGGCAGGAAGCAGCACGCTGTCGATCGACGCATTGATGTTGTTGATGATAAGCGCGGGAAACTTGTCGCCCTGGTTGTAGTACGCGAGGTCTGTGCGCGTGTAGATTCGGCCAATCAGGAGCTGGCGCAGGTTGTTGTAGCCGGTGTCCAGCAAAGACGAGACCAAGAGCTTCCACCCGTAGGAGAGCAGTCCCCTGAGCCGTTCGAAGGAGAAGGCCAACGTCGGGCGCCAGGGTACCGTGACCCAGAGGACCGTGGTGTCCACGACCATGTTGAACAGCTGCTGTGCGATCAGTGCCCAGATGCCAAAACCGCGAAGCGCCATGAGGATGCCGACGACGGCTGCCCCTATGGTTCCGCAGAGGGTCGAGAAGAAGAACTTCTTGAAGAGCATGTTCCTCGACACGTAGGCCTGCTGCACGTTCTTGACGCCCGAGACGACGATGGTCAGGCTGAGCGCTCTTATGTACGGCACCAGGCTGGGGTCATGGTAAAACGCCGCAATCGACGGCGACGCCACCCACATCAAGCCATAGAGAACCAGGCAGAAGGCGATGTTGAAGTAGAAGACCGTCGAGAAGTCGAGGTTGTCTGCCCGCTTCTTCTGGATGAGTGCGTTGCCCAGACCGCTGTCCACAAAGACCTGCATGATGGTCGTGAAGACCACGATCAGCGCAATCGTGCCATACACATCGGGGTCGAGGATGCGCGCAAGCACAACGGAGACGACGAAGGAGACCACCTGAGCCCCCATACGCTCCATCAGCCGCCACATGAATCCCGAGGCGACCTTGTTTCTCTTAGAGGTACCCATTCTCACTTCCGACAAGATGCTATCTAGCTATCGATATCTTCAAGTTATCGTACCCTGTACCGCACATGTTCAAAAGCCTTTCAGATGCCTTAGGACGATGAGTTTGCGTATTGTGCCTCAGAAAGTAATGCTGGAAATCAATAGGATTACCACTCGCATGCTGTAATGGTATGTAGCATGCTTGCTTACGCCGCAGACATGCGGGACTTCGTATGTATGACACTGAGTCGCCATCATAAAGGCGAAAAGGACGGTATGTTCTGAGTAGCGGGAAATGCCAAGTGTGAGTACAGGCCGCATAAATGCCACGTATGTGGCCCATCGCCTTCGGACGCTCCCTTTGTGGGGTACAAGCGGCATCCGAGAAGCCGCCGCTCGGGTCCGCCCTCACAGTGCTAGCATGGGGCCATTGACGACGAGAAACGAAGGAGCGCCCATGCAGCCAGTCTTGAATGTAGAGGACGTCCGTACGCTCGAGGAGCGTCTCACGGGTGTGGGTGTAAGCATATCCGAGCTCATGCACCGCGCGGGTTCTGCCGCCGCAAACGAGGCCGCCGGCATGGGCGACATCGAGTACGTGACGGTGTTCACCGGCTTTGGCAACAACGGCGGCGACGGTTGGGTTGCCGCCGAGGAGCTGCTGCGCAAGGGCATCCACGTGACGGTGATCACACCGATCGAAGCTGACGAGATCAAGGGAGACCTCGCTCGCATGGTGGCGCAGAGCGCGCTTTCGGTGGGTGTCGAGGCTCGCGTGGCTCCGCCGCGCAGCGAGGTGGAGGAGCTGCTCGAGCACTCCGACGTCATCATCGACTGCATGTTTGGCACCGGCTTCCACGGCGAGGTCCGCACGCCCTTCGACATCTGGATCGAGTGCATCAATGCCAGTGGCGTGCGCGTGCTTGCCGTTGACGTCCCGAGCGGCCTGTCCGCGCAGACGGGCCATGCGGAGGGGGCTGCGGTGGTTGCCGACGAGACCATCACCATGCTGACCCTCAAGCCGGGCCTGCTCTCCGATCAGGGGCGCGACCTGTGCGGAGCCATCGTGGTGGCACCGCTCGCCGAGCAGACCGAGCAGCTTGCCATCGAGGTGGACCCCGTCGCCTGGCGCGCCGACCTCGGCGACTATCAGGCCGTCATCACGCCGCCCACCAATGCGGTGGACAAGTTCACGCGGGGATCGGTGCTCGTGGTGGGCGGATCG
>CAMYZR010000285.1 GCA_947303905.1 uncultured Atopobiaceae bacterium | reverse complement strand
CAGCAAACACGCCGCGGCCACTCACGGTAGAATGTTATCCATGAGAGCGACTCGGCCATTCAAGGAGAGACATGTCCGACTCCCAGACCACCAAACCCACCAAAGCCAAGACGACCGAACGCGCGCCGAAGCCGACCAACGGCCGTGCTCAACAGGGGGGTGCCAAGAGCTCCACGCCCAAGCGCATCTCCATCATCGCTGAGCCCGCGGTCATCAGGCGCCTCAGCGCCCAGAGCGTCGTCGAGTCCATCACATCCAACGGCACCATTGCGGCGACCGTCATGGTTCTGGCGGCGCTTCTCGCCGTGGTAGTTGCCAACTCGCCGGCACACGAGGCTGTGGAACATTGCCTCACGTCGGATCTCTCCGTGGGCTTCGGATCGTTCACCATTGGCATGTCGCTGGAAGCCTTCATCAACGACTTCCTCATGGCCATCTTCTTCCTGCTGGTTGGCATCGAGCTCAAGTACGAGGTGAGGGTGGGCCAGCTGCGCCATCCGCGCCAGGCGGCCCTTCCCATGCTTGCCGCCGTGGGTGGCGTTGTGGTGCCCGCGGTCATCTACGTGGTCCTCAACCTGGGCAAGCCGACCCTGGGAGGCTGGGCCATCCCCATCGCCACGGACATCGCCTTCGCGCTCGGCGTCATGTCGCTTCTGGGCGACCGCGTGGCTGCCGAGACCAAGGTCTTCTTCCAGACGCTGGCCATCGCCGATGACATCCTTGCCATCCTGGTCCTGGCGCTGTTCTACGGCCAGTCTCCAAAGATCGCGTGGTGCGCCGCCTCGCTGGGTGTCACCATCGTCCTGTGGCTCATGTACAAGGCGAAGGTCTACACGGCAAAGCCCTACATCGCGGTCGGCCTCGTGCTCTGGCTGTGCATGTACAACTCTGGCATCCATGCCACGCTCGCCGGCGTCATCCTGGCGTTCTTCCTGCCCTCTCATTCCGACGTGCGCCTCTCCAACCTGCGCAACTGGCTGGGTCGCAAGGCACGCGACCTCGACGACAAGTACGACGAGAACGCCCACGTGCTCGGCCAGCACGACTTCACCCATGCGGCCGTCACGGTCGAGCGCGTCATGCATCACGTGACGCCGCCCCTCGAGCGCGTCGAGCGCAGCATCTCGACGGGCGTCAACTTCATCATCCTTCCGCTGTTTGCCTTCGCCAATGCGCAGATCCGTCTGGTGGGTGTCGACCTGGGCGCCATCGTGACGGACAGCGTCGCCCAGGGAGTGTTCTGCGGAGCGGTGCTCGGCAAGCCGTTGGGCATCGTGATCGTGACCTACGTGCTGGTCAAGATCGGCTTTGCCAAGCTGCCGGAGCATGTGACGTGGAGCCAGATCATGGCTGTGGGCATCATGGGCGGCATGGGATTCACCATGTCCATTCTGATTTCCGGCCTCGCATTTGCTGATCCCACTCAGGTTCTCGCGGCCAAGTGCGCTATCCTTGTTGGCTCGGTGACCGCGGGTGTGGCGGGCCTCGTGTTCGTCCATATCCACGACGCCCTGCTCGGGACACGCAAGTAGGCTGTCTCAAACGCCTGTGGGGGCATCGGCGCACGCGTTGTCGCTCATGCTATCCTTGACAGGTGCTTTGAGCCTTGATGGAAGACGGGAGGTTCATGTCGCAGTCCGTTGACATACCGTTCAAGAACTACCTCGCCTTGGTGGCGGTCTGCCTGCTCGTGGCGATCGCCGCAATGCTGCTGTGGTTCTTCAATCGGGATGTCTCCTGGATTGGCATGGCCATCCCGCTGTTCGTCTACTTCGACCTTGCGCTTTTGGGACTGACGTCACTCGGCCTGTGGGCAAATGGCTCGGAGGCCGCTGATGCGCATGAGACCTGCGACCCGATCCTGAGGCGCTACAAGCGCACGGGCAACGTCGATGACCTGCTCTACGGCTACGAGCTCTGGCGGATGGACAGCCACGGCATGGCAACGAGGATCACCTTCATCCGCACGGTGATCAACCTCCTGATCGAGGATGGGTACGTCTACGAGGCGGCCGACCTGCTCAACGACTATCAGATGATGGCCACCACCCCCGACAGCATCCGCAACTACCAGCGCTTCCGCAAGCTCTGCGAGCGCAGGATGAACGCAATCGTGCAGGAGGCTGCCGAGCAGGAGCGCAGGTGGCAGGCAGAGCGCCGCGCAGAGGAGCGCCGCCGCGAGCGTCGTAGGCGCGAGGCCCTCGAAAGCCAGGGGTATTAGTCAGCAAAAGCGGCGAGAAGGCGCAGAAGGCTACTCGACCGTGCCGTACACGAAGCCCCATCCGTGTGCCGTGATGATGGAGTTGAGCTGGTCGCAGAGGCGTGCGCGCTTGTACCTGCCGGCGGGAAGCAGGTCGATGACCTCCCTGAGGTCATCTGACAGGTCGTCGATCTCGGCGCGCATGATGACGTCTATGCGCGAAACCGCCCCTGATGGTCCGACCTCTCGGTACAGGGCATCCACCAGCTGCTGGAGCTCGCCAAAGTCAGCGGCAGGCCTGCTTCCCGATGGGGCGGCGTTGTGATCTGTGTAATCGTACGTTTTCATATGCGACATAGTAGCAGGACTTTGCGTCTCGTTGCGTATACTTTAGAGGCTAAGGTGGGGCTTTGACCTCTTGGCCGCATCACGACAAGGGAGTGACGATGAGAAACGTATACGAGGTTATGACCGACGTCGAGCTGGACGAGGCCATCCGTCAGCTCGAGGGACAGGCTGACGAGATTCGCGCGCGTGGCCTTTCGCTTGACATGGCGCGTGGCAAGCCCTCGGTCGACCAGACCAACCTCTCGCGTCCCATGCTCGACCTGCTGACGAGCGATTCCGACCTCACCGACGAGGGTGCTCCCGCCGACAACTACGGCATTCCCGACGGCCTGCCCTCTGCCCGTCGCCTTGCGGCGGAGCTTCTGGGGGTCGACGCCGCAAACGTCCTGGTCAACGGTTCGTCGAGCCTCAACCTCATGCACGATGCCGTGTCAAACGCCTACACGCATGGCATCGCCGGAAACGCCCCGTGGTGCCAGCAGGGCGAGGTCAAGTTCCTGTGCCCCAGCCCTGGCTACGACCGTCACTTTGGCGTGACCGCGCACTATGGGATCACCAACGTACCGGTTGCCATTACTCCCGACGGGCCGGACATGGAC
>CAMYZR010000284.1 GCA_947303905.1 uncultured Atopobiaceae bacterium | reverse complement strand
GCCAGCGCCTGTACGATGATGTCTTGCACGTGGTCGATCTCGCCGGAGCGGTCGAGCTGGTCACGAAAGAGGTTGAGCAGCACTAGGTAGGTGGGCTGCAGCTGGGGCAGGATGTGGATGCAGGAGAGCTCGTCCGCCTCGATGACCGCCCAGTCGGCCGTATGGCTGGGCAGCAGCGCCGAGGCCACGCCCGGCAGCATGTTGGCACCGTCTCGGTTGCAGAGTACGCGCCGGCCTGCCGACTCCAGCGCCGCGGCAATCACATTGGTGGTGGTCGTCTTGCCGTTGGTGCCGCAAACCACCACCGAGCCCGCCCGCGCCTTGTGCCTGAGGTGCGCGACGACCTGTGGGTCTATCGCCAGCGCCACGCGTCCCGGCAGCTGGGAGCCCGCGCGGTGCAGCAGGCCGTGCAGGACCGCATGCACCGCGCGGCCCGCCGTGGTGGCAACGATGCTTCTGATGCCCATGCCTATCCCTCCAAGCTACCGGCCGCAGCCAGGTCCTGCAAGGCGCACACCGAAAGCCGCCCGCCCCGCAGCACAGCCAGCGACTGGAGTAGGGCCGTGGCACCAGAGAGGGTAGTCACGTTGGTGATGCCGCGGCTGGCCGCCTCCGAGCGCAGGAGGGCACCGTCGCCGTGCGAGTCATGCCCGTGCGGCGTGTTGATGATGAAGGAGATGCCCCCTGCGGAAAGCACGTCGTGCACGTTGGGGTGCCCCTCGCCCACACGCTTGGTCACCTCGCAGGCAATGCCGGCAGCGCGCAGGGTCTTTGCCGTTCCGCGCGTGGCGAGGATCCGGTAGCCCATCTGGGCGAGCGAGAAGGCCACCGGGGCGATGGCGCGCTTGTCGGCGTCGCGCACGCTGATGAAGACCGTGCCCTCCGCCGGCATCTCATAGTCGATGGCCTCGCGCGTCTTGGCGTAGGCCACGGGGAAGCTGGCGCCCACGCCCATGACCTCGCCCGTGGACTTCATCTCCGGACCCAGACGCACGTCCGACCCAGGGAACCGCGCCCACGGCATGACCGCCTCCTTGACGGCAAAGTAGCCAGTTTCACGTTCCTCGGGCGGCAGGGGCAGGTCGGCCAGCGTCTCATCGGCCATGATGCGCGCCGCGAGCTTGGCCAGCGGCACCCCGCTCGCCTTGCTCGAGAAGGGCACCGTGCGGCTGGCGCGCGGGTTGAGCTCGATGACAAAGACCTGCTCGTCCTTGACGGCGTACTGCACGTTCAGCAGGCCCCGGATGCCGCAGGCCAGCGCTAGGCGGTGGGCGATGTGCCGGATGCGCCGCACGAGGGCGTCCGAGAGCGAGAAGGGTGGGCAGCAGCAGGCCGAGTCACCCGAGTGGATGCCACACTCCTCGATGTGCTCGAGTACGGCGCCCACGTAGCACGACGTCCCGTCGCAGAGGGCGTCCACGTCGAGCTCAACGGCATCCTCGAGGAAGGCATCGAGGTAGACGGGATGGTCGGGCGTCACGCGCGCGGCCTCGGCCATGTAGGAGGCAAGCTCGTCCGGCCCGTACACGATGGCCATGCCCCGCCCGCCCAGCACGTAGCTCGGCCGCACGATGAGCGGGTACCCCACGGAGCGGGCCACCCGCTGCGCCTCCTCGGTCGTGGCGGCCACCGACGAGGGCGGATAGGCTACCCCCAGGCGGTCGAGCAGCGCTGAGAAGCGGTCCCGGTCCTCGGCCAGGTCGATGGCATCCGAGCCCGTTCCCATGAGGGGCACGCCTGCCTCCTCAAGCAGCCGCGCGAGCTTGATGGGGGTCTGCCCGCCCAGCGTGACGATGACGCCCTCCGGCTGCTCGATCTCGACCACGTTCATGACGTCCTCAAAGGTGAGCGGCTCAAAGTAGAGGCGGTCGGAGGTGTCGTAGTCGGTCGAGACGGTCTCGGGGTTGCAGTTGACCATCACGGTCTCGTAGCCCTTGTCGTGCAGGGCGTAGGCCGCATGCACGCAGCAGTAGTCAAACTCGATGCCCTGCCCGATGCGGTTGGGGCCGGCCGAGAGGATGATGGCGCGCGGCCGTGCGGCCTCCACGTGCTCGGTGGCTCCGCCTGTCTCGTAGGTTAGGTAGTGGTAGTTGGTCTGGGCAGCAAACTTGCCCGCGCAGGTGTCGATGGTCTTGACCTGCGGAATCACGCCCAGCACCTTGCGCACCGCGCGGATGACCTCCTCCTTGCAGCCGCAGAGCCAGCCGATCTGGGCATCGGAGAAGCCCAGCTGCTTGGCCGCGAGCAGGTGGTTGCGGTCCATGCCATCAAGGCCCAGCTTATGGATGGTGGTCTCGGCAGCCACGATGTCGGCGATGCGATGCAGGTACCAGGGGTCGATGCCGGTTGCCTCGGCCACGCGCCGCACGCTCCAGCCGCGCCGCAGGGCCTCGGCCACGTAGAAGATGCGCTCGGGGGTGGGCAGGGCCACCAGCTCGTCAAAGCGTTCCTCGTCAAACGAGGCAGTGCCGTCGGCGCCCAGTCCGGCGTGCCCGTCCTCCAGCGAGCGCAGGGCCTTCTGCAGCGCCTCCTCAAAGGTGCGCCCGATGGCCATGACCTCGCCCACGCTCTTCATGCGTGTGGTGAGCACCTCGCTCGTGCCCTTGAACTTCTCAAAGGTGAAGCGGGGCACCTTGACCACGCAGTAGTCGAGGGATGGCTCAAAGCAGGCAGGGGTCACGCGGGTGATGTCGTTGACGATCTCGTCCAAGGTGTAGCCCACGGCGAGCAACGCCGCCGCCTTGGCGACGGGGAAGCCCGTTGCCTTGGATGCCAGTGCCGAGCTGCGGCTCACGCGGGGGTTCATCTCGATGACGATGACGCGGCCGTCGGTGGGGTTTACGGCAAACTGCACGTTGGAGCCGCCGGTTGCCACGCCCACGCGCTCCAGACAGGCGAGCGAGTAGTTTCTCAGGCGCTGCAGCTCGTTGTCGGAGAGGGTCTGGGCCGGCGCGACGGTGATCGAGTCGCCCGTGTGCACGCCCATGGGGTCGAGGTTTTCGATGGAGCAGATGACGATGCCGTTGCCGGCTGCGTCGCGCATGACCTCCATCTCGATCTCCTTCCAGCCCTCGATGGACTGCTCCACGAGCACCTCGGTGGTAGGGGAGAGCGCGAGGCCCTGGCTGGCACTCTGGACGAGCTCCCGC
>CAMYZR010000283.1 GCA_947303905.1 uncultured Atopobiaceae bacterium | reverse complement strand
CGCCCTCAAGGTGTCTTTCTTTTCAACCTTCTCCATGGTCAAGCCTTAGAACTGTGCGTACATGGGGTCTACCGGCGTGTAGTCGTAGCCGTAGGCGCCAAAGATGACGATTGCGAGAATCAGCACGACCAGAACGGCCCAGCGGACGAGCGCGCGCTGCGAGTCGATCTTTGCGCTCACGTCGAGGCCATGCTCCTTGAGGTACCCGATGACAAACACCGCGACCAGCATGGCGATGACGATGTTGCGGTCGTGGACGTCGAGGTGCATCTGGAAGGGGTCCCACTGCGAGAGCGCGCCGAGCGTGAAGTCGTGCGCTATGGCGGAGAGCATCTCCAGGCCTGCGCCAAGCCCGTTGGCCCTAAAGATGAGCTCGCCGACAAAGACGATGGCTAGGGTGCGTGCGGTCTGGAACAGACGGTAGGGGAGGGAGTTGCGGTCGATGCCAAAGCGCTCCGCAGCGCCTACCGCCACGGGCTCGATGAGGCCGCCCAGCATGATGAGCACAAAGTAGTACATGCCGAAGAAGATGTACTGCGAGCCCGAGCCATGCCAAAGCCCGTTGCCAAACCACACGCAGAACAGAGCGACCGAGCTTGCCAGTAGGGGACCGTAATGGATGCCAAAGCGCTTGCGTGCGGCAGAGGTCAGCTGCTTGCAGGGAGCTGAGAGCGACACGGGGTAGTAGACGTAGTCCTTGAACCAGGCACCGAGGGTGATGTGCCAGCGCTGCCAGAACTCGGAGGCGGTGCGCGAGAAGAAGGGCTGGCTGAAGTTCTCGGGCAGGTGCACGTCAAAGATGCGACCGATGCCGATGGCGACATCGATGGTCCCGGAGAAGTCGCAGTACAGCTGGATGGTGTAGAGCACCGCCGCCAGGGCGATGATGCCACCGTCATAGCTGGCGTATCCGTCAAACACCATCTCGACGAAGGCGTTGAGGCGGTCGGCGACGATGAGCTTCTTGGCGATGCCCCAGAAGATGCGCAGGGTGCCCTGGTAGAGGTTCGAGCGCGTGATGTCCCTACCCTCGGTGAGGGACTCGGCCGTGTGGCTGTAGCGGCCGATGGGGCCCTCGAGCATCTGGGGGAAGAAGCTGAGGAACAGCGCCAGGCGGCCTAGGTTGCGGTCCGGCTTGACCGTTCCGCGATACACGTCGATGACATACGAGAGCGCGATGAAGGTATAGAACGATATGCCGAGTGGCATGCCGATGCGGGGCGCCTCGACAGGCGCGCCGATGCCGGCAAGCGAGAGCAGCGGCTGGGCAACGCTCAGCAGAAAGCCCAGGTATTTGCAGGTGACGAGCAAACCGAGGTTGAAGATGACCGCAAGCGCGACCACGCGGCGCATGCGTCTTCTGTACTCCTCGCGCACGATGCGGCGCTTGGCGCCCTTGACGGCGAGCGCCGCATCCCTCCTGTCCATGATGGAGGCGAGCCACAGCCCGCAGAGGTAGCAGCTCAGCGTGGTGGCAATCAAAAAGACGATCAGCTTCTTGCTTGTGTGGTAGAAGCAGAAGTAGCTGATGGCCAGAAGCACGACCCAACGAAGCCGTCTTGGCGCAACGGCGTACGCCAAGACGGAAAAGGGTAGTACCAGTGCAAAGAACGCTAGGTTAAAGAACATACGCGAGCTTCTTAGTCGTCGTACTCGTCGGAGAGGCGCTCGACCATCGCGCTGATGGCTGCGGCGGAGTTGAAGTTGCTGGCCACGATCTCCACGGGAGGAATCTCGATGTCAAAGGAGTCCTCGAGCTCGGCGACGAGGGCGACCATGGTCAGCGACCCAAGGATGCGGTCGTCGACGAGGGTGGTTGCGGTCTCGAGGTCCACGCCGGGGCAGAACTCCTCGAGAATCTCGATGACGGTTTCGCTGGCGCTCATGGTTGTGTCCTTTCGTTCGTAGGTTCAGATTCTTTAGTTCAGTGGCGCGGGCGTGTTGACCGCGCTTGTCTCCATGCGATCGCGCACGAGGGTTACCGTGCCCGATGCACTCTTGAGGTAGATGCGGGGCAGGTCGCGGCTCAGGAAGAGCGACATGCCCTCGGTCATGCTGTAGGCGCCGGCGTTGGGAAACACCACGCAGTCGCCAACCTGGAGGTCGTCCAGTGCTACCTGCGCCACCAGCGTGTCGCCTGCCGTGCAGAGCGCCCCGCAGATCGTCCAGGTCGTGGTGCCCTCCCCGGAGCGGTCGGGCAGGAAGTGCGCCACCGGGGGCCTGAGTGCCAGGGTCTGGCCGTAGTACACGAGCTGGTGCTTGCCGCCGTCGGTGATCGCGTAATGGTTGCCCTTGTTGGCCTTGGTGTCCACCACGCGGGTGACGTAGGTGCCGCAGCATGCGGCGATGCCCCGGCCGATCTCGAGGATCTTGGTGCCGGAAAAGTCCATCTGTGCCAGCGCGTCGGCCAGACCCTCCAAAAACGCGCGGTCGGCCTTTGCGGCTGCCGTCTCGTCCGGCTCGCAGTAGTCGACGGGGATGCCGGTGCCGTACTCGAGCTCGTCGATGACGATGCCATCGTCAGCCAGCTCCGCAATGAGCTTGTCGAGGAGGGAGAGCTCTCGGCGGATCCTCTTGGCGGAGCGTTTCTGCGTTCCCGAGAAGTACTGGATGCCGCAGATCCTCACGTGCTTGCCGTCGCGCTGCTCGTCGAGGATTCGCCTGAGGTCGCTTGCGTCCATGCCAAACTGGTTGCCGCTCGTCAGGCGCAGCAGGATGGGCACGCATGCGCCTGTCTCGCGCGCGGCCTCCTCGAGCAGCTCGAACTGCGAGACCGACTCGGCGGTGTAGCGATGGACGGCGCTCTTTGACGCGATGAGCTCGCGCATCAGTGCCGGCTCCTTGTACACGCCGGAGATGACGAGAAGCTCGTCGGGCACGCCGAGTGCCCTGCAGGTCTCGAGCTCACCGGGGGAGCATACCTCGATGAGGTTCGAGGCACGGCTCGCCGCATCGAGGATGAAGGAGTTTGCCTTCATGGCGTAGCAGATGCGCGTGCCCTCGGGCATGAGGCTCCGCACGTGCTCGATGCGGTTGGCGAGTGTCGCCTCGTCAAACAGGTAGAAGGGCGTCTTGCCCGCTGCCACGAGCTTCTCTATGGTCTGCTGGTCCCTCATGGCCTTACCTGCCCGTTCTTCTCGTATGGAGCATGTCTG
>CAMYZR010000282.1 GCA_947303905.1 uncultured Atopobiaceae bacterium | reverse complement strand
ACGAGACGGCAGGCGCGGGCCGGTAGAGATCCTCTTCGTGCATGCGCGCGGCGAAGGTGTGGCAGGTCTGGATTGCCGTCGGTGGGGCGCTGAAGCAGAAGTAGTAGGGATCGGGCCCCTGGTTTGCCAAGAGAAACGAGAGGAGCTCCTCCTCGTCGAAGGTTATCTCGGCCGGCATGCGACGTGAGGCGTCCTCGCCAAAGAGGTGATGGGTGATAATCGCAGGCATGCTGTGCCCTTTCGCTGGGTGCGGCGGAGTCAAATCCGTGTAGGTATGTGTAAGGGTAGCGCATGCAGTGCGTCTTTGGGCTGCTCAAGGCAAGATACGCTACACTCTAAAGCTCATGTCGTTAGGATGGAGCACGCATGGGCATTGCGGAGATACTCTTACTGGGGCTTGCCCTGTCGGCGGACGCATTCTCCGTCACGATCTCAAACACCTTTGTGTATGACCACGAGCGGCGCAGGCGCCTGGCGCTGATGCCCATCTTCTTTGGGCTCTTCCAGGGCGGCATGCCGCTCTTTGGCTACTTTCTGGGCAGCGTGGCCGCCGAGCTCATCGAGCGCTATGCGGGCATCGTCACCCTCGTCATTCTGGGCATCATCGGCGGCAACATGATTCGCGAGGGCGTAGAGGCGCTTCTCGCCCCCGAAGACGAGCCCGTCGAGCGGCCCGATGCGCGTCTCACCATCGCCACGCTGCTCTTTCAAGCGGTGGCCACCGCCATCGACGCCTTTGCCGTCGGTGTGAGCCTGAGGGCCCAGGCGGTCGACATCTGGTCCTCGTCGGTGATCATCTGCTGCACGACCGCGCTGTGCCGCGTGGTGGCGCTCTTCATCGGCAAGAAGCTGGGACGCCTCCTGGGTGACCGTGCCGAGGTGGTGGGCGGCATCGTGCTGGTGTTCATCGGCCTGCGCGCGTTTCTGAGCTAGGGACGGTCATGGGAAGCAGGAAGCGCTCCGCCCAGCAGAAGAAGATCGCCGAGTTCCGGGCGCAGCTCGGGGGCTTGGACGACCTCTACGGACGCGAGCGGCGCTCCCAGGACAGACTATCCGAGCGCAGGGAGGCGGCCCGTCGCGAGCGCGGCTGCGAGCGCAAGCAGCGCTATGCCACGCGGATGGATGCGCTCGAGGCCATCGCGCTTTGCGCCGAGCACGGGACGCGCGGACTCTCCTGTTACCGCTGCGAGTACTGCCACGGCTGGCACCTGACCTCGCACCCGCGGCCGCAGGGACGCTAGGGGCTCCAGCTGCCAACGAAATGCGGGACCCGGTCGACTTCGGCCGGGTCCCGCTTGCGTTTCTCTGTGTTCAGCCTGCGCTAGACGTAGAAGAGCATGTCGTTGTAACTGGGCACGGGCCAGAAGTCTCCGCCGCAGATCGTCTCCATCTCGTCCACGACCTTGCGCAGGGCGCCCATGGCGGGAATGACCTCGTCGCGGCAGATCGCGTCCTGCTCGGTGGGATTGGACTTCGCGTTGGCGACCCTGGCCACCTTCTCGAGCTCGTCTGACAGGCGATAGATCTCGTCGAGGCCAGCGGTGAGACGCTGGATGATGTCCTTCTCGGCAGCGGCGACAATGCCCAGCTCGGCCTTGGTGGCGACGCTGGTCGCGAGGTTGCCCGAGTACTCGGAGATGGCGGGGATGTACAGGTGGCGCGCCATGTGGACCATGGTGTTGGCCTCGATGTTGATGAGCTTGCCGTACTGCTCCGCCTTGGCGATGTAGCGCGCATGGCACTCGGGCTCGTTGAGCACGCCGTAGCGCTCGAACAGCGCGATGTTCTCCGGGTCCATGATGGCCCCGATGGCATCGGGCGTGGTCTTGAGGTTGGGCAGCCCGCGACGCTCGGCCTCGGCCTCCCACTCGTCCGAGTAGCCGTTGCCGTCGAAGATGATGCGCTGGTGGTCGCGGAAGGTGTGGCGCACGAAGCGCATGGCCACCTGCGTGAAGTCCTCGTCGCTGCGGGCGGCCACGTAGTCCACGAAGCGCTCGCACTGCTCGGCGACGGCGGTGTTGATGACCACGTTGCAGTCGGAGAGGTTCTGGCGCGAGCCCGGCATGCGGAACTCGAACTTGTTGCCAGTGAAGGCGAAGGGGCTCGTGCGGTTGCGGTCGGTGTTGTCGCGCAGGACGGACGGCAGCTGGGGGACGCCCAGGTCCATGAGCTCGGCCTCGGACGCGGTGGCGTGCTCCTTGTGGATGAGCGCCTCCACGACGGGCGTGAGCGCGTCGCCCAAGAAGACCGACACGACCGCAGGCGGCGCCTCGTTGGCGCCGAGGCGATGGTCGTTGCCGGCGGAGGCCACGCTCATGCGCAGAAGGTCGGCGTGGTCGTCGACGGCGGCGATCAGGAACGAGAGGAAGAGCAGGAACTGCAGGTTGTCCTCGGGATGCAGGCCGGGCTCGAGCAGGTTCCTGCCATCGGCGGCGATGGACCAGTTGTTGTGCTTGCCCGAGCCGTTCACGTACTCGAAGGGCTTCTCGTGCTGCAGGCAGACCAGGCCGTGATGGCTCGCGATGAGCTTCATCTTCTCCATCGTGAGCAGGTTGTCATCGATGGCGGTGGAGCCGTCCTCGAAGACGGGGGCGAGCTCGTGCTGGCAGGGCGCGACCTCGTTGTGCTTGGTCTTGGCGGGGATGCCCAGCTTCCACAGCTCGTCGTCGAGCTCCTTCATGAACTCGTTGACCGTGGGGCGGATGGCGCCAAAGTAGTGCTCGTCGAGCTCCTGGCCCTTGGATGGCTCGGCGCCGAAGAGGGTGCGGCCCGTGAGGATCAGGTCAGGACGGGCCTGGTAGTCCTCCTCGCGGATGAGGAAGTACTCCTGCTCCGGGCCGATGGTGGTCTTCACGCGGTGCGGCTCGCGACCAAAGAGGGCGAGCACGCGCTTTGCCTGCACCTCGAGGGCGTTCTGGCTGCGCAGCAGCGGGGTCTTCTTGTCGAGGGCCTCGCCGGTGTAGCTGACGAAGGCGGTGGGGATGCAGAGCACCTCGTCCTTGATGAAGGCCGGGCTCATCGGGTCCCATACGGTGTAGCCGCGGGCCTCGAAGGTGGCGCGGAGTCCTCCGGAGGGGAAGCTCGAGGCGTCGGGCTCGCCCTGCACCAGCTCCTTGCCGGAGAAGGCCATGAGGATGGTGCCATCACCGTTGGGGGTGA
>CAMYZR010000281.1 GCA_947303905.1 uncultured Atopobiaceae bacterium | reverse complement strand
CAGCGCGCGAACATCCAGCCGAAGAGCGCGGCCGTCACGTTGGGATCGGACTCGTGCGCCTTGCCAGCCTTGACCAGATCGTCGGCCATCGCGCGGGCGGCGGCGGTGGACTCAAAGACGCCCGTTGTGCCGCAGTAGATGACGCCGTCGAGCTCCTCGCCATACTTGGCGCTGAAGTCGCGCGCGATCATCGAGCCCATGGAGTGGCCGAACATGTAGTACGGCAGGTCGGGATACTTCTCGGTGACGCAGTCCTTGAAGAGCTTCTCGTCCTCCATCATGGTATGCGGACCGGCGTCGCCCCAGTCTCCCCACGTGTCGTTGGCGATGGCCGTCGCGCCATGGCCTACGTGATCGTTGGCGGCCACGATGTAGCCGGCGTCCATGAGCGCCACGATGAGGTGGAAGTACCTGCGCGAATGCTCGCCAAAGCCGTGGATGAGCTGGACGATGCCCGTCGGCGCGCAGGCGGGGACGTAGATCCAGCCAGTCACCTGATCGCGGCCATTGGATGACGGAAACGTAATCTCATGCAGCATGGAAGTCCCCTCTCACTCGTCGGATATCTGGGCCTGCATTGGGTCCATTATCTGCTCAAACAGTGCGCCTCCCCGGTTTTCGTCGGGGAGGCGCATGAGGTGTGTGGTGTGTGGCGAGACCAAGAGACGACATCGGCAACGCGCCGATGCGGACGGACCCGGCAGAACCTACAGCTTGGTGTTTGTGGCCGTGAGCACGGCGGCAACGGCACGGTCCAACTTGTCCTTGAACGTGCCCTGGTTGTCGATGATCTGCAGGTTGGGGTGGCCAGACCAGCCAGCTTGCAACGCGTGGTCCACACGCACGGCCTCCTCCACGCCCTCGAGGCGATGCTCGTTGGTCTCGTGGGAGAAGAAGGTCTCCGCCCCGATGGCGGCCGTCACCAGATGGACCACGGCGTCGTAGCGCGCGTAGGCGTCCTCGCGAGTCATGCCGCGCTCCGCAAGAAGCATGTCGAGCTCGTCGTCGGGCAGATAGCCAGCATTGTCCATGAGGCCACGATCGAGCAGGACAACGGCATCGTCAGACAGGCTGGAGAGCCGCTCCTCCTTCTCGAGCTGCAGGTCAAACACGTGACGCTGGAACCCAAGCACGCTCCCGCAGCTGTCGGGCGTGATGCCTTGCGCCAAAAGCTCCGTCGCGCACTCGTTTACCAGCACGACCTCACGTCCGCGTCCGACAAACGCGGCTGCCAGCAGGCCCATGAGCGTGGTCTTGCCGGCGCAGGGGCCTCCCGTGATGACGATCTTGGGCATGGCGAACCTCCTTCGCGTTTTTGTCCACACCCACTATACGAGAAACTCGCAGTCATATCATGCGCGCGGCTGTTTCTTCTGGGTCACATTTGTCGAAACTTGACAAATGCGCAGGTAAGCAAGCGGGCTCGCACCTTACGAGCGAGCCCGGCCTCTTCTGCTATTCCGGTGGCGAATCCCGTTAGCCCAGCAGCAGCTGCTCCAGCATGCG
Source organism: uncultured Atopobiaceae bacterium (assembly GCA_947303905.1). Taxonomy (GTDB): domain Bacteria; phylum Actinomycetota; class Coriobacteriia; order Coriobacteriales; family Atopobiaceae; genus UBA1367. The sequence continues at coordinate 1,666 of CAMYZR010000281.1, read as the reverse complement.
CGCCACGCCACACTCGGCATTTGTCCAGGGCACCTCATGCGTTGCCGCAAGCTTGACCTCCGGCTCGGCATTTGCCATCGCATAGGACTGCTCGACCGCGCTCATCATGTCGATGTCGTTCTGTCCGTCACCAAAGGCAACCGCCTGGGCGGGCGTCACGCCATAGTGCTCGCAGAGCAGCCGCACCGCACGGCTCTTGCTCACGTCACCGGCCATGACCTCGCACAGGATGTCACTCGAGCGCACAGCCGTCAGGTGCGGGAAGCGCTCCGAGACCATCCGCTGGGCCTGGAGGATGTCCTTGGGCTCGCCCATCAGCAGGAACTTGTGCACGCCACGCTCGCCAAACTCACCAGCCAAGTCGCGACTGGCCTTGGACGTTGCCATGACGAGGTACTCCTCGCGCATGATGCGCGGGTCGGACCGACTGTCCACGATCCACGTATGGAAGCCGTAGGTGCCCACCGTGATATGTGGCAGCTCGCGCTCGAGGTACGCCTTGATCTCCAGCGCATCCGCAAGGGGAATCGTGCTGCTGAAAAGCTCGTTGCCCTCCTCGTCGAGCACATAGGCGCCCGAGTAGCACGCGAGCGGCCCATTGAAGCCCAGCGCCTGCTGGATTGGATACAGCCCCTCGGGCGAGCGCGCAGATACCAGACAGATGGGCACGCGATCCGCGACAGCCCTGATAATGGCTCCACTTTCCGGGATCGGATGGTGCTCATCATCGACAAAGGTTCCGTCGACGTCGGAAAACACGATCTTTATGCTCTCTGCGTCACCCATAGGAATCTCCTGTCTGATACAGAATGAAAAACAGGGCGCCCCATGCGGGGAGGGACCGCATGGGGCGAGGGAAGGGAACCGCGCGTTGCAATTAGCCCGCTAAAACCAAGTTGCAAGCGCTAAGAAGGAGCTTTGTCGCTCTTACGACGCTCGAGCTCGTTGAGCATGGCTTGGACGTTGGCTCTTCCGTGAGAGATGCCCGTTCTGAGCACAATCACACAACCAAACGACACTACCCCCAGCACGATGCCCAACACGAGGGGTACTCGGCCTCCGCCTTCTGCGTAGCCCCAGTACCCGAGGAGCGCGGCGATCGCAAGAGCGGAGTAGACGAGTCGAAGCCAGACTTCGAGGCGCTGGATTGCCAGCGTCTGGGCACGCGCCTCCGTCACGACTGGGTCGTTTGACTCAGTCCAGGCACGACGGTACAGGGCAGGACCGTCTTGCCCGCGGCGGAACATGTCGCGAATACCCATCTCGTCTACTCCGTCCGAGAGTTCCTAGTAGTCCTAGTAGGACAGGCCCGGATCGAAGAAGCCGAGCAGAACGCCCACGAGAGCCACGATCACGAGCAGGCCCATGACGACGGTCGGCGACATCTTGCGCTTGGTCATGAGATACCAGCACAGCCACACGAAGAAGATGTTGAGGAACTTCGGGAAGATGGAGTCGAGCGTGTCCTGCAGGACCAGACCGCTGTCAGCGGAGAACTGGAAGCTCAGGGCAGTGGTGATGTTGATCCAGGTAGCGGCAACGGCGCCGATGACCATGGTGCCGACCATGACGATGGAGTCACGGAGAGCTGCGGACTGCGGACCGACGAGGGCCTCAACGGCGGAGCCGCCGAGCTCATAGCCCTGATCGAAGGCGAACTTCATGC
>CAMYZR010000280.1 GCA_947303905.1 uncultured Atopobiaceae bacterium | reverse complement strand
CACCATACCCGCTAGATCGTCCGTGCTCGCAGCATCTAGTCGCTCACCACCATTCAAGTCTTCTCGCATACGGCGGCCTCGGAGTCGCTCGCGCTGCATGCGGCGCCGATGCCGGAGAGCTTGCCACCAAACACGTACAGCGACAGCATCGTGTTCTGCTCGCTCACGATGGGATTGCCCTCGTCGTCGGCCATGGCAACCTTCATGCCCTGCTGGGCAATGTACTCCTGCACGACATAGTGATGCTTGATGCCCTTGACCAGCGCCTTACGCCAGTCGGCCTTGCGCATCTCCTTGCCCACGTGGAAGCCGGACACGTCGCGGCCATCGGTCTCTCTGAGCACCCAGTTCTCCTGGTCGTAGAACTCGGAGAGGTCAAGCGAGGTAAGTATGCCTTTCCATGAGGAATAGTCACAAGGTAGGTGTCGGGAACATGGGCCTCGATGAACGCATTCTCCTCGTCGGTCAGAAGCGCACGGCACTGCCTGCTGCGCAGCACCGAGAAGAAGCTGCGGACGCAGCAGGGCCACGAGCGGTAGCCACCGACCGTGCACACCAGGCCGCGACGCGTGGCCTCGACCAGCGCGTCAAGGCCCTTCTCCACCTCAAGCGCCTCCTCTGCCTTTGCGCGCAGCCACACGCAGGTCACCGGACCCTTGTCGTCCACGAGCTGGGGGAGGCCGCCGACGGTCTGGATGCGTAGCTCGGCAAGGTTGGTCGCGTGCGCGTAATGGCCCATCTCGGTCAGGCGCGAGACGGCCGTCGCCGTCTCGTCGGCGCGTGGGGAGCCCGCCACGTCCACGATGGCGAACGACGGGTTGGTGGGATGGTTGCGCCCCTCTTCGGCGTTTGCCCAGGATGCATAGGTGTTGAGCACCGCCTTGAGACAGGCGGTCAAAGGATCGAAGTCCTCGATCTGGCCATGCCTTGCCGCAAAGGCGCGATAGGCGCCTGTGCTCTTGACGGCGCGCGTCGCCGCAAGGCTCGTCGCCATGCCATCCACACCACCGGTCGACACGCCCGCAATGTGGAAGTTTCTCGAGATGGGGTCATAGAACACGTCGAGACGGGCAAGGGGCACGGCGGCATGGCAGCCAGAGGGCACGCGCGTCAGGTGCTCGACCTTGGGCGTGAGGCCAAAGAGCTTGCGGAAGAACGAGTCGCGCTGATAGCGCGCCATGACCTTTTCCATGATGGACGAGAAGGTGCTAGCGGCGTTGTCGAGCGTCTCGTACTGTTTGGCATCGAAGATGAGCGGATTAGTTGCCCACTGGAGGTCGTCGTACTTTCCGTACGACTCCTCCAGATGGGCCTTGCCCGCCTCGCGTCCAGCGGCGTCACCGTCCATCTCGCCAAGTATCTGCAGGTATTCGTCCTGAAGCTTCGTAGCGCGCGCCTTGGCCATCAGGGCTCCTCTCGTCAGCTTTTGTCTACGCCCGGCACAATGCATACGCTTGGCACAAGCGTACGAGTCTGTTGCGTCGCAAGTATAACCATTAACGTACACCTGCACAGTGCCTCGTCGTTATATGGAAACTGGCATCGGCAGGCAACGGGACGAGGGGCAACTGACCTAGGAGGTCTCCTCGAAGGGAAGCGGGGCCGAGTCCGGTCCGAAGTCCTTGCGCTCGCGTACGACGCGCTTGCGCTGCTTGCGGCGCTTGCCCACGGACGAGGGCCGCAAGCCCGGTACGCGCATGACGGTGTTGATGCGCGTGGCGATCTGGCGGCAGCCGCGCTCGTTGGGATGCTCGAACCCGTCCGCGAGAAGTCCCGCGTCATGCTCGAGCAGCTCGAGGCCATCCACGAGCGTCATGTTGTCGAATGACTCGACCTGTGCCGCGATGAGGTCGCCCACATGCTCGAAGCAGCTCATGCCATGCGAGGGATAGGCCTCCTCGTCATGCCAGAGGGGCGTGAGCACGTGCACGGGGACTTGAGGCCAGAGGCGGTGCACCTCGCCCAGGTACCCGCGGATGTCGAGCGAGACGCGACGGGCCACGCAGGGCTCATAGCGGTAGTTCTCGCCAAAGGCGACCACGATGCGAGCGGGGTTGGTGTATCCTGCCAGCCCAAAGAGCGAGCCAGGCTGGAAGACCTGACCGCCCACGCCCTGGTTGACGATGTCGAGGTCCTGACGCGCCGCGAGAAGGGCCGGCCACGAATGGGCGGGATCGCCCGACACGAAGCCCTGCACGATGGAATCGCCGAGCGCAAGCAGCTGCCTGCGCCGCGCCACCGGGCGCACGAAGCTGCCGTCGCAGATCACGTCACGCACCAAGGCACCCCTTAGGGCCGGCAGCCAGATGCGCACGCGGCGCGTGCGCTCCATGCCCGGCAGGGGCACCAGGCCCAGGCTGTCCTCCGGGTCATGGCCCGCAAGCTCCAGGACAATCAGGTCGTTCTCGGGCAGTCCGCACCATATGTGACGGCCGTCCACGTCAGCGGAGATGCCATCATGCGGCTCGGGGCCCGCGGGGTTGTCACGGTCGATTGCCTCGAGCACCGCGCGGGTGCCCTTTGGCTCTGCGTCCACGCGCACCTCGAGGGCGACCTCGCGTGCATCGGTCTCGAACTCGACGCAGATGCCTGCGGTCGTGCGGGACATCTGGCGATAGAGCCCCGGATGCCATGCCTGGCAGCTTCCAAGGGCGCGGAACTGGTCGTCGCAGAAGCGCAGGGGCCTCACCCAGCGATAGTCACGCTCCATGGCGCTCACCTCGCCGTGCAGCAGTCCCGCTGCCGGCGTGGCGACCAACGCCTCGCGCGTCTCGGCGCTATCGAGCATCTCACGGAGTCCCACTGACACCTCTTCGGATAAGCCACGGTTTAGATCAGGGACAGTTTCCCATTCTACGCGAAAGAGCTTTTGTCATGTCGCGAAAGAACAGCCTGCGGCCTTCAAAATTGACCTGCGGCATGCGCTATGCTTATAGGTGCCGCATTTCCAACGCTCGGGAGGGCCCATGTCAAAAACCCTGTATATCATGCGTCACGGCGAGACGCTCTTCAACGTGCAAGGCAAGACCCAAGGCTGGTGCGACTCCCCGCTCACCGAGCGCGGCATCGAGCAGGCGCGCCTCACCGGCAAGGAGTTCGCCCGTCGTGGGCTCACCTTCGACCACGCGTACAGCTCCACCTCAGAGCGCTGCAACGACACGATCGAGCTGGCAACCGAGGCCGCC
>CAMYZR010000279.1 GCA_947303905.1 uncultured Atopobiaceae bacterium | reverse complement strand
GTGGAGGTCGAGCTGCCCAACATGGCCAATTCCATCGCAGCCTATTACGTGCTCGCCCCGTGCGAGGCCTTCTCCAACCTCGCGCGCTTTGATGGCGTGCGCTATGGCTACCAGGAGCCCGGCTGCGCGACGCTGGCAGAGCAGTCGTCGCTCTCGCGTGCGCACGGCTTCGGCCCTGAGGCCAAGCGGCGCCAGATGCTTGGCGCCTATTTGCTCTCCAGTGGTGTCTACGAGAAGTACTACCTTGCCGCGCAGAAGGTCCGCACGCTCATCACGGCAGATTGCCAGCGCGCGTTTGCGCAGGTAGATGCCATCCTGATGGCGGCGAGTCCCACGGTTGCCTGGGAGCACGGCGCCATCTCCGATCCCGCCGCCCTCTACCTTGCCGACATCTACACCATCTCAAACAACATCGTCGGAAACTGCGGCATCAGCGTGCCCGTTGGCCTTGGCGCGGATTCGGGAATGCCCATCGGCGCCCAGCTGCAGGGGCCCGCCTTTGCCGATGCCAAGCTGCTCACCCTTGCGCGGGCGCTCGAGCGTGCCTGCGACATGGAGGGCGTCGTCGCGCCTGCGTTTGCGGGGAAGGGCGGTGAGCTCTGATGAGGAAGCTCGCCGAAGTCCTCAGGGACTGGGAGGCAATCATCGGCCTCGAGGTGCATACCGAGCTCACCACGCTCGAGACCAAGATGTTCTGTGGCTGCAGGCTCAGCCACGACGACGAGCCCAACGCCAACGTGTGTCCCGTCTGCCTGGGCCTGCCGGGCGCGCTTCCGGTTCCCAACGAGAAGGCGATCGAGTCCATCGTCATGGCGGGCCTCGCCACCAACTGCGAGGTCATGCGCCGCTCGATGTTCTACCGCAAGCACTACTTCTATCCCGACATGGCCAAGAACTTCCAGACCACGCAGGGTCCGGTTGCCTTTGTCATGCATGGGCACCTCGACCTCGAGGTCTCGGGCGAAGGCGCCGCAGAGCGTCCTGACGGGACCATCGACAAGAGACAGGACGGCTCCTACGTGGCGCCGATTCGCATCCTGCGCATACACATGGAGGAGGATGCGGCCAAGATGAACCACCTCGGTGGCGCCGAGGGACGCATCGGCGGTGCCAGCGAGAGCCTCATCGACTACAACCGCTGCGGCACGCCGCTGATCGAGCTGGTGACCGAGCCCGACCTGCGCACGCCGGAGGAGGCGCGCCTCTTCATGGAGAAGCTGCGTCAGACCTTTATCACGCTGGGCATCTCCGACTGCTCGATGGAGAAGGGCTCGATGCGCTGTGACGGCAACGTCAGCCTGCGACGCCGGGGCGAGACCACCTTCGGCACCAAGACCGAGATGAAGAACCTCAACTCCTTCAAGAGCCTGCACGATGCGCTCGCGTACGAGATCTGCCGCCAGGCGGAGGTGCTCGAGGCGGGCGGCGCCGTCCGTCAGGAGACGCGTCACTGGGAGCCGAGCCGTCGTCGCACCGTGGTCATGCGCGTCAAGGAGACGGCCGATGATTATCGCATGTATCCCGATCCGGACCTCGCGCCCTTTGACCTCTCGGACGAGTTCATCGAGCGCTGCCGGGCGCGCGTGCCCGAGCTGCCCGATGCCAAGCGCGACCGCTATGTGGCAACGTGGGGCATGAGGCGCGCTGACGCCACGAAGCTTGCGGGCGATCCCGCGACGGCATCCTTCTTCGAGGTGGCCGTCGTGCTTGTCGAGCCAAAGATCATCCCGACGCTCGTCAACGTGATGATCAACCTCACCCCGAGCTTCAGGGGGCTGAGCGAGGCGCAGGTGGCTTCCATCGCCAGGCTCCTGGCCGCGGATGCGCTGACGTTTGCGCAGGCACGCGAGGTGCTCGAGGTGGTGGACGGAACGGGGGCGGATCCCGAGAGGGTGGTGGACGAGCGCGGACTGCGCCAATCCACCGATGCGGACGCCCTCGGCGCGATTGTGGACGAGGTGCTCGATCGTTGCCAGAGCCAGGTGCGGCAGTACCATGAAGGCAACAGGAAGGTCGTCGGGTTCCTCGTTGGCCAGTGCATGAAGGCCAGCAAGGGGTCGGGCAACCCCAAGATGTTCAACCAGCTGCTGACGCAGAAGCTGGAGGCATAGCAAGGCGGGCTTGGCAGGCAACGCAGCCGACGAGGCTGAGTGCTGTCCGCTCGCGTCGTGGGAGGAACTTGTGGGAAGGCAGATGTCATTCGCGCGGCCACAGCGTCGCGACCTGTTTGAGCAGCTGAGGGGTGCCCGGCCGCGTCCCGTCTATCGGGTGGCGCGCCTGTGGCAGATAGTCTGGGGGCTTCCGCAGACCATCGTTGGCGCTCTCATGTTCTTCCTGCTCAGGCACACCAATCGCTGGGTGCGCTATCGCTCTGCCTACGTGATGGAGTGGAAGCTCGACTCGGGACTCTCTCTGGGCATGTTCATCTTCGTGCCGCGCGACACCCCGCGGAGCCTGTTGGTGCACGAGTACGGCCACACGATCCAGTCGCTCATGCTGGGCCCGCTGTTTCTGCCAGTCGTCGTCCTGCCGTCGCTCTTCTGGGCGGGCCTACCTCAGGCGCGTCGCTACCGTGCGCGCAAGAACTTCTCGTACTACCGCTTTCCCGTCGAGCGTTGGGCCAACCGCCTGTCGCATCGCGTGACGGGGGAGACGCCCATGGGTTGGTACTGATCGCGCCTCATCGAGACGTCCCGCGCGACGGCCTTCAAGCGCCATCCGTGTTACGGACTTTAAAAGAGTTGATTGCCCCTTTGCGTGTCGTTGTTGGCAAGCTCGTATACTTATGTGGTAAGCAGACACGGCCGAGCGGCTTGATTCGCTCGGTGAATGGGTGCAAGGGGAATCAGTATGGGTGCCTTTTTCGGGGCTGCATCAAAGCGCGAGATCGCGCTCGACGTCTTCTTTGGCGTGGACTATCACTCTCACTTGGGTACCCGCCGTGCCGGCATGGTCACCTGGGATGCGCATAACGGCTTTTCTCGCGAGATTCATTCCATCGAGAACACGCCCTTCCGCACCAAGTTCGAGAGGGACCTGCCTGGCTTTAGGGGCACGGTCGGCATGGGTTGCATCTCCGACTCCGACCCGCAGCCCCTGCTCGTCCGCTCCCACCTCGGCGTGTTCTCGCTGGCTACGGTTGGCGCCATCAACAATGCCGATGCGATCATCAAGTCGTTCACGGG
>CAMYZR010000278.1 GCA_947303905.1 uncultured Atopobiaceae bacterium | reverse complement strand
CGATGTCCTCGCGTGCGTTGGGATTGATGACGGCCTTGTACTCCACATCGTCGGTGTCGAGCTCGTTGTCGTAGGGCTGCGACTTGCGCACCTCGACCTGAGGGAGCTTCATGAGGCACCAGATGGTTCGGCGCGGGTCCAGTTTCGACCATAGACCATGGGAATCGACAAGACCTTCATCGCTGAGGTCTTTACCACCGTCGCTCAGCAGCCAGTTGCTCTCGCGCACCTCGATGGTGAGCGTGCCGCCGCCTTCGGCCTTGGGGGGCATGGTCAACCACTGGCCTGTGCCAATGTTGGCGAGGGCGGTGGAGAGGCGATCGGTGTGCGGGTTGATTGTGGGACGGTTCTGCTGCCAGGCGAGGACTCCTGAATCCTCGGCGCGATCGGAGGCGCTGTACCAGGCGAGATAGCCGAAGATGGAGGGGTTGCTGTCGGAGGCGGCATCGTAGAGACGCCATCCCTGCACGGCGGATGGATCGGTGCGAGAGGTGTCACCCATCGTCTGGTCAAGCGACCGGGCCGGATGGTCGATGGGCCTCAAGAGCATGGACTGATTGGTCCAGCAGTAGATGTTGCCGGAGCCTGCGGATTGGAACTTGATGGAGACGGGCACATAGACAAAGTTGCCGCTGGAGCGCCACTTGTCGTACCAATCCTTCTGCTCACAGTCGCCCATGTCGGCAGCCTCCTCGAATGGGTTGAACCGGCAGTCCATGAGCATGTCGATTGTGATGCGGAGACGGAGCGATGTCGGGTTGTGGACAGGGGGGATTGAGATGGCGCTGCTCTTCCACAGCGCAGAGCGAGCGGGGCCTCCGCGATAGCCGTTGGTCCAACCCGTGGCATTTTGGTTGGCTGACTCCCCATGACCGAAGAGCAGGAAATGGGGCGTACTGCTTCCCGCCACGGGATTGCTGACACCGGGCCACAAGATTGCCACCCCTTCGGCGGCATCGCCATCCTGCTGGGGGACGATCTTGAAGAAGCGGAGGTTCGCGTCGCATAGCGTGGCGTTCTTGCCCTCGGTGGCTGTCCATAGGGAGAATCCGGAGTCGGTGTCGTCGGTCCACTCGGAGACCTCGGTGGAGCGGTGGTAAGACCAGACGCGGCACGAGCCGGAGTAACGGCCAATGTCGCCGAACGCGATGACGTTGGGGTCGGTGCCCTTGACGAAGCATTCCTCTTCGGCGAGGTTCCCGCTTCCGACGTAGGGGCTCCAGGTGACCTTGGCATTGTTGACCACGCGGTCGGTGCCGAGCTGTTGGTCGTCGCTCATCCACTGGAGCTGCTGCATTGCCCCGAGAGAGTAGAGGCCGTTGAGGTCGAAGATCCATACCTTACCGCCGCGCTGGATCATCTTCAGGGCGAGGGGCTGGAGGATGCCTTCGATGACCTCCTTGAGCTTGAGGGGATCGCCGTCCTCGTCGTAGAAGTTGTCGCTGACGATGCTGAGCTGGCCGAGGGAGAGAGCTGCGGGCTGCTGACCGCCGGCAACGGCAGTGCCAGGGATGCTGGAGGAGATGAGGCTGGTGTCGATGTCGGTCAGGTTGATGGCAGACAGCTGTATGGCACGGCTGACGAGCTGGTCGAGGGGGACGATGCCGGAGAGGTTGTAGTTGAGGCGGTCGAGGATTCCGAAGTCGGCGAATGTGAGCTGCACCTCGTAGCTGTCGAGCATGGCATAGGGTTCCTCGTACAGCTCGGGGTCGAGGGTACCGCTCCAATAGAGCTGGTTCTGGCGCAGGACGTCGAGACGAATGCCGCCCGGGGCGACGGTATAGAGGTCGATGTAGGTGCGGTCGCCCGGGCTGATGAGCTTGAGGGTAGCGGTGGAGCTGCAGATTGGTGCCTCCTTTCCGCATTCGTCCCACTGGAAGTGGAGGGAACCGACGGCAGCGGGGGCGCTGGGCTGATCGCGGAAGATGCGGACCTCCCACTTGACGCCAGTCTGGCTGTAGAATATGCCTTGGTGGATGAGATGCATGGGACGAGGGTTGTTTAGGGCGAGCCAAGGACGGCTCGCGAGGGGGACACTTGGCGAGGGAGGAAAGTGGTGGACTACCAGCGGTTTCTGGATGTGGGCCGACGGCCGAAACGCGGGGGGAAGGTCTGCTGACGGGAATTGCGCTGAAGGATCCAGATGGCACCCTCGTCGGCATCGGGGGCATCGTCGTTGCCGGCCATGCCACGCTCGAAGGCGAGGAGCTGGTCGAGACCCGCGAGCATGTCGGGGTCGTTCTGCTGAGACTGGTCGTAGAATACGAAGCCGCGCTCCCAGAGAGGGCTGATGGCCTCGATGCGCTGGAACTTGTCGGGCTTTCGGCGCGTGTCGCCGGTGATGGGGAGCTGGTAGCCACGGATGTTGCCTTCGGTGGTGAAGTCGTCGAGGATGATGTCCTGCATGAAAGAGGCCTCCATCGTGAAACGGATGGCGATGCCCTGCAGGTGGCTCCACTCGTAGAGGTCGTAGCACCAGCGGACGAGCTCGGCGACGGATGCCTTGCGGACGAATGCACGCAGATGCCAGAGCTGGGTTCCGCACTTGGCCCAGAGCTTGGCGGCCTTGGTGTCGTTGGTGCGCTTGGACTTCCAGGAGGGGTCGATGTAGAGGATGAACTCGGAGAACTCGCGCCAGGCTGGGCGCTTGGCCCAGCGGATCCAATCCTGGCGGAAGACGGTGCCCTCGACGATGGGGTTGTGCATCATCTCCTTGTTCCAGGCACGATAGCCGACGAACTCGGCATACTCGCGGGCCTCTTCCTTGGTCCACTTCTCCTTCCAGACGGGGTTACCCTCGGCATCGACGGCCTTGACCTCGGAGACATGGACACCTGGTGTGGCGCAGATGTTGGCGAGGACGGAGGTCTTGGAGATGAGGTTGCCGACCATCAGGAAACGGCCACGGCCGACATCGAGGGCACCGAAGAGGGCTTCCTTGACCCAGTCGGTGAGTTCGCGGACACGACGCTCGTTGCGGCAGAGCTCGTCGTCGTCGAGGTCGTCGATGACGATGTAGTCGGGACGTGCCTCACGCTTGCGGAGGCCACGCGGGGACTGGCCACGGCCACAGGCGAGGAAACAAACGCCCTGCCTGGTGGAGAACTCGCCCTCGGTCCAGCTGCCGAGGGAGACCTGTGGGCCGAAGTCGGCAATGATGCGCTTGTTGTACTGGAGTTCGGCCTGGACGTCG
>CAMYZR010000277.1 GCA_947303905.1 uncultured Atopobiaceae bacterium | reverse complement strand
TCGAGGGAATCAGGCAGGTTGTCGCAGGCCTTCTTGATGAAGTTGGTCAGGTAGCCAGCGAGGAAGCCAGCAGCCAGAGCGGCGATGAAGCCACCGGAGACGCAGACGCTGGAGTCGAACTCGGGAGCGCTCTGCAGGAAGGCCAGGTTGATGCCGGACTTGGCCATGAGGCCGCCGACGACACCGGGGGCCAGGCCAGGACGGTCGGCGATGGACATGGCGATGTAGCCCGCAAGGATCGGGAGCATCATGCCGAAGGCCTCCTCGCCGATCTTCTTGAAGAAGGCGGCGATGAAGGTGCTGGAGCCGTAGGCGCCAGTGCCGGCGGTACCCATGTCGAAGAGGAACGCGAGGGCGGTCAGGATGCCGCCACCGATGACGAACGGCAGCATGTGGCTGACGCCGTTCATGAGGTGCTTGTAGATCTGGGAGCCGACGGACTCGGTCTCGGCGGCAGCGCCGGCCTCGACCACGGTGCCCTCCTGTACGGGAGCCTCATGGTTCAGGATGATGTTGATGAGACGCTCCGGGTCGTTGATGCCCGCGGAGACGTTGGTGGAGTAGACCTGCTTGCCAGCGAAGCGAGCGCGGTCAACGTTCTTGTCGGCGGCAATGATGATGCCCTCGGCGTGAGCGATCTCCTCGGCGGTCAGGACGTTCTTGGCGCCTGCGGAGCCCTGGGTCTCGGCCTTGAGGACGATGCCCATCTCGGCGGCCTTCTTCTCGAGGTTCTCGGCGGCCATGTAGGTGTGCGCGATGCCAGTCGGGCAAGCGGTGATGGCCAGAATCTTCGGGAAGTTGCCGGCGCTGGCCTGAGCGGCCTGGGCGGCTGCCTTGCTGGCGGCCTCGGCGTCGCGAGCAGCCTCGGCGTCATCGATGACCTTGAGGAACTCCTCGGGGGTCTTGGCGGCGCGAAGGGCGTTGGCAAAGTCGGCATGCATGAGCATGGCCGAGAGGTTTGCCAGCATCTCGAGGTGCGTGTTGGCCTCGCCCTCGGGAGCCGCAATCATGAACATGAGGTCAGCCGGCTGTCCGTCGGGAGCGCTCCAGTCAACGCCACCAGGGACGGTCATGGCAGCGAGACCCGGCTTCTTGACGGCGGCAACCTTGGCATGCGGGATGGCGATGCCATCGCCGACTGCGGTGGAGAACTCTGCCTCGCGAGCGAGGATGCCCTCCTTGTAGCCTGCCTTGTCGCTGATGTTGCCGCTTGCATCCTGCAATGCGACAAGCTGGTCGATGGCATCCATCTGGCTGGCGGCAGCTGCGCCTACCTTGATGCCCTCAGGCTTGAGCAAGTCTGTAATCTTCATCGACTGCTCCCCTTTCCTTTCCTTCCAACCTTACGGTACGTGCTATTAAGACCCTACAACGCCTTAGAGCGTTGCAAGGAGGGCCTCCACCTCGGGCCTCGTGGCCAGGTCGGGCGAGAAGGCGCTCGCCGAGCCGGTGCACAGACCCATACGGAATGCCTTGGCCATGTCACCGGTCTCGATGACACCCGCGACGAAGCCGGCGACCATGGAGTCACCTGCGCCGACGGAGTTGACGACGGTGCCCTTGGGAGCCTCGCTCATGGCGACCTCGCCCTCCTCGGACACGAACACGGCACCCTCGCCGGCCATGGAGATGATCACGTTGCGAGCACCCTGCTCCTGGAGCTTCTTGGCGTAGGGCACGACCTCCTCGCGCGTCTTAAGCGTAACACCAAAGATGTCGCCAAGCTCGTGGTTATTGGGCTTGATAACGAACGGGTGATACTGCAGGACGCGCGTGAGCAGGTCGCGCTCAGCGTCGACGGCAATGTTGATGCCGCGGCCATCCAGACGCTCCATGATGCGCTCGTACATGTCGGAGGGCAGCATGGAGGGGACGCTGCCGGCGATGACCAGATAGTCGCCAGCCTCGAGGGCATCGAGCTTGGCAAACAGGGCGTCGACGTCGGCCTCGGTGATGTTGGGACCAAGACCGTTGATCTCGGACTCCTCGTTGGACTTGACCTTGACGTTGATGCGGCTCATGCCCTCGGCAACGTCGATGAAGTCGCAGTCGGCACCATACTCGCGCATGCGGCGCTCGATCTCGCGGCCCGTGAAGCCAGCGGTGAAGCCCAGGGCCACGCTCTTGTGACCGAGGTTGCCCAGAACGATGGACACGTTGATGCCCTTGCCTCCCGGCAGGATGTTCTCGTAGTTGACGCGATTGACCTTGCCGAGGGTAAGGTCGTCAACACGAATGATGTAGTCGAGCGACGGATTAAATGTGACTGTGTAAATCATTGCTACTGCCCCACTTCCACTATGTTGCCTGACTGCCTGTACACGGGCTCGGGGATACGGTCGGTGATGATCGTGGCCGCATCAAAGTCCGCAAACGTTATAAGAGAAACTTTAGAGAACTTACTGGAATCGCACAGCACAAAAGGACGAACGGTATGCTCAAGGGCAATTTGTTTAACGGCAGCCTCCCCAAACTCGGGTGTAGTGTAGCCGCTTTCGAGGCCGACGCCGTTTGTGCCCCAGAATCCGATCGTGAAGTGGTAACGGCGGATGTGGTTTACCGTCTCCGCACCAACAAGCACCTCGGTAGCCTGCTTGACCTCACCGCCGGGCAGGAGCGTGCGGCAACCCTTGGCGAGCAGCTTCTGCGCATGCGGCAGAGAGTTGGTGAGGAAGATCGCATCGGTCGGCGCTATCGCATCCACGAGACACTCGGTGGTGGTTCCGCCATCGATGAAAACGAAGTCATCCGGACCGATGAGCGTTGCCGCGTAGGTGCCGATGGCGCGCTTCTCTGCGACATGGAGCTCCTGACGACCCGCAAACGATTGGTCAGACATGACGAACTCGGCCTGGGTGACTTTGGTTGCCCCGCCATGAACGCGGCGAAGGCGACCTGCACGATGCAGCATGGAGAGGTCGCGCCGAATAGTCGACTCGGAAGTGTCGAGAATCTGCATCAGATCAGTCACAGACACGCTGCCGTTCTCGTTGACCCAGTCAACAATGCGCGAGCGCCGCTCCTCGGCTATCATCCATGACCCCCTTTGCCCGTAATTGAACGGTTTTGCCTCTTTTTAATAGAATACCTGCTTCTATCGCAGATTACTATCACATTCAGTCGTATTCTATCAAAATTTAGGGTTATAGGACAAAATGTGTGTCCGCCTAGTCCCAGTCCCTTCTCCACGGAGTT
>CAMYZR010000276.1 GCA_947303905.1 uncultured Atopobiaceae bacterium | reverse complement strand
GAGGGCTATATGCCCATTGATGTGCAGCCGTTCCTGCAATGGGCGGCACCGATACTGTCAACCATCATAGTCACCGCCACCACGGCGTCAATCAACGCGAAGATCGCGTCGGGCGAGAGGAAGCGCGACGAGGCCCGCGCCGAGCGCGAGGAGGAGCGCAGGGAGCGTGCGGAGTGGCGCGAGCGCGTGGAGCAGCAGCTGCGCACGCACAGCGAGTTCATCGCCGAGCGTGACGACTGGTTCGAGTGGCGCAAGAGAATTAACGATAGTTATGAGTCAATCGACGACAAGCTCGACAAGATTCGCGACGGTACTCAGACGACCATGCGCACAGACCTGATTCATCTGTATGAGAAGTATACGACGCGAGGGTGGATTACCCCCGAGGAGAAGTCCGCTTGGTTCGACATGCACGCCAAGTACTCAGCCCTTGACGCGAACGGGCTCATTGACTCGTACAAGGCAAAGCTCGAGATGCTGCCAGAGCACGAGATTTAGGCACACGGGCGCACGACAAGAAGTCTGCTGACTAGGGCCCTTCGGGGCCTTTCTATTACCCATGGGCTTCGGCCCAGTAAGGAGGCTCACATGAGCTATCAGGACGATATTACCAAGTGGGCAATCGCGGCTGGCATCCGCGCCATCAAGACCGCGGCCCAGACGGCCGCGTCCCTCATCGGCACTGGTGCCGTCGGCTTCACCGACCTCGACTGGGTCCAGATTGCCAGCGTGTCCGGCGTGGCAGCCGTCCTCTCGCTGCTCACCAGCGTCGCTGGCATCCCCGAGGTGAGCAACGGCGAGAGCGCGTTCACCATCGCCAACCGCTAACCCGCACAGACATACACATCCGTCAGGGGCCCTTCGGGGCCCCTTTTTTGTTAGGAGGACAACATGGCCACAGGAGCTCGGCACGAGCTCTGGCCGCAAGTACTGGGACAACATCTTCGGCGGCGGCTACGTCAACGGCAACGCGACCCCATGGTGCGCGTGCTTCGTATCGTGGTGCCTCAACCAGGCCAACGTGCAGTGCGCGACGTTCCCTCGCGCGACCGCGATTGACCGCTACGACATCCCCGACTCCGAGATCGTGGAGCCCAAGGACATGAGGCAGGGCGACCCCGTCGGCTTCGACTGGGACGGCGACACCACGGGCGACCACATCGGCATCTTCGACGAGTGGTACAACTCCACGCAGTTCTGGGCCGTCGAGGGCAACACCTCTGGCGGCACCGTCGCACGCAGGCTCAGGGACATCTCGCAGGTCACATGCGCGGTCAGGCCGAGGTACACCGACTCGGGCGAGTGGCGCGTCAAGGACGGCCGCTGGTGGTACCGCCACGCGGACGGCTCGTACACGACAGACGGCTGGGAGTTCATCGCCAACGAGTGGTACTTCTTCGACTCCGACGGCTGGCTCAAGTCGGGCTGGCTCAAGTGGAACGGCGACTGGTACTGGCTTCACGACAGGCACGACGGCCACTTCGGCGAGATGGCGCACTCCACATGCGTCGAGGTCAATGGCAAGTGGTACGCCTTCGACTCGACGGGTGCCATGCTCACCGACCTCGAGGTCAACAAGGAGCATGACGGCACCTTTGGGAGCATCCTGCTATGAGGCTCGAAATCCAGTGCCCGCTCTGCGGACACATGATGGAGCCCATGCCCGCGACGGAGTGGAGCCTCTTCGGCCAAGGTGCCGTGGAGATGCTCTGCCCGAACTGCACGTACACGGAGGACGTCTACTTCTCGACGAGGAAGGTCGGGCAAAATGTGTCGCCCGACGATGGTACAATGGAGTCGCGGACACACGGGTAGAACCACCCCGCCATTTCACAGGGGCCCGCTCGCGAGGCGTGCGTTCCGCATGGGGAGCCATCCCATCCCTGCTGCTAAGACCTGGGTGGCAGCGGGGGAAATGGCCGTCTGGCCACTGGCCGTCAACAGTGGCATGCCCGCCTGCCCAGCGCAGGACGGGTTAAGAGGACGGGAGTCGCGACCCGCCCTTGGACCTGAAACCCCGAGAGGGGGAGTAGGGGACACCAGGGGTGTCGGGCATATCCTGACGCCCCTTCACGGACACGTGGCAGAGTGGTAATGCAGCGGATTGCTAATCCGTACACGGCCAACGTCGTGCGTAGGTTCGAGTCCTACCGTGTCCGCCTATGCCGACAACGCGTCGCCTGCGGCGCTTCCAACGTGGATAGGCAACAAAAAAAGGCCCCCGCACCCAAATCGGATGCGGAGGCCTTTTTTGCGTTACGCTCGTATCGCCGCCCACTCGGCGTGGCTGAGCCTGACTAACAGCCCGAAACCAACAGGCCCTCTTGGCGGAGTGGGGCAACGCCATGCTTAGTCGAAGTACATCTTCTCGTGGTAGTTCATCTTCTCCGCCGTCTCTGGGTCACGACGTACCTCACGGTCGAAGAACCTCCTCGTCAGCCTTCGCATAAGCCTCGTGAACTTGCCGTGCGACCCGTGGTTGTTGACGCAGAAGTATTTGTGCCTGTTGCCGCCGAGCCTCCACGGCCTGTCCTTCCACGTGCGGCTCATCACGACTCTAGAAGCTCGACGAGCTTGTCGCGTACGGACTTCGCGGCGTCGGATGCGGACACGTTGCCACCAGCCTTGCCGGTGAGCATCTGGTAGAGAATCTTGATGTGCGTGTCATGCTCTCCGGGGAATGGCTGGACCTTGTCGGGGTCCCACTTCCTGAGGTCGCACAGCGCCTTGTGCCTCGCGTTGCCTGCCGTGTCATACTCGGTCAGCTCATGGAACAGCGGGAATCTGCAAAGCGCCTGCTTGACCTCTTCGTCGTGCGCCTTCTTGATGTCGACGAGTATCGAATGGAGGGTCATATTGCCCTCCGTGTCCATGATTCGCGCGGCGTACCCCTTCGCACGCTGGTATGCCTCGTTGAAAGTCATTGTGCTCATTTGTTCTCCTGCTCGGAATACTTCCACCTTTTTCCTAGCGATGACTTGTATTGCCCACGGCAGACACTATAAATTGATTGTACGCGGCAGCCAGTATCTCTACTTGCATCTGCCATGCTTGCATAGTGAGCAATAACGTTGCCATCGTCATCAATGAGGTCAACTGGCCTGACTCTTGTTGGCTTGATGCTATGCCTCATATTCTTACTCTGCTCGGCCATTGAGACCCATCGACAGTTTTCAGGAGAATAATCGCCGTCGTTA
>CAMYZR010000275.1 GCA_947303905.1 uncultured Atopobiaceae bacterium | reverse complement strand
CCCGTCGTGGCCTCACCTACGACAAGTCCGGCGACATGCACTACGACATCATCTCCGCCTTCATCAAGTCCATGCGCGGCAGCGATCCCGACGCCGCGCTGTACTGGCTCGCACGCATGATCGACGCCGGCGAGGACCCCAAGTTCATCGCGCGGCGCATCTTCATCCTGGCTTCCGAGGACATCGGCAACGCCGACCCGCAGGCGCTGCTGATCGCTGAGGCCGCCTTCAAGGCGACGGAGGTCATCGGGTATCCGGAGTGCCGCATCAACCTTGCCCAGGCGGTCATCTACATGTGCCTGGCGCCCAAGAGCAACGCCGCGGAGGCCTCCATCGACGCAGCGCTGGCGGAGGTGCGCAACGGCCCTCGCCGCGAGGTGCCCAACAACCTGCGCGACCGGCATCGCCCCGGCTCGGACGAGTACGGAGCCTACCTCTATCCGCACAACTACCCGGAGGGGTGGGTCGACCAGCAGTATCTGCCCGACGGCCTTGAGCGCGGGGCCTTCTATCATCCCGGCCCGCGGGGCTGGGAGGCGTGGCGCCAAGAGGCCATCGGGCGTGACCGCGCAGGGGAGTAGCCCCAGGCGACGGCCTGCGCCTCACCCTGGCTGGCGACTACCGCTCGTGCTGTCACGATGGCCCTTGCGTCGTACGCATTTATCGATGAACGGGTAAGATGTACACATCTATGCCATACTGTGCCGCCCTGCGGCTTGAACAAAAAGGAGCAGCATCATGTCGCCTCTGAGCATCCTTCTCATCGTATTGGCTGCCGCTGGCATCTGGGCAATCGTCGAGCTCGCCCTCACCCTGCGCAAGGCGCGCACGACCTTGGACGAGGTCTCCCACTCCGCCACTGAGGCCATCGACCAGGCCACCCCGGTCATCGCCAAGCTTGACGGCGTGGTCGACGAGCTGCAGCCGGCGCTGCGCGAGGTCACTCCGCTCGTCGAGAAGATCGAGGACACGCTGGACGAGGCCAACACCGGTCTCGGCAAGGTCAACAACATCCTCGGTGATGTCTCCTCCGCCACCCACGGCGTGTCGAGCGTCGGCGAGTCCGCCTCCCGCATCATCGACACCGCCACGAGCGCTGCCGTGGGCGTCGTGTCCAAGGTCGCCAGCTTTGGCGGCATCACCATCCCCGAGGGCCAGCAGCTCATCGGCAAGGGCACTCCCGAGGAGCAGGAGTCCGAGGCGCAGGACGGGGCCGACAAGGCCGAGGAGCAGCCCGCGCGCAAGGGCGGGTATGTGACCTACGCTCCCGTGACTCCCGAGGGCGACGAGGAGTAGGGGGAGAGGATGCCAAGCAAGAGCGTGCACCTGAGCGTGCCGGCGGAGGCAGGCTTTGCTCGTACGGTGCGCATGATGGCCGCCAACCTCGCCGTCGTGAGCGACATGAGCGTTGATGACGTCGAGGACGTGCGCATGGCCGCCGAAGAGGGCTTTGTGTACTGCTGTGCGACGGAGCCGGCGTCCTGCGAGGTCACCTTCGAGCTTTCCCAGGGCGAGGTGCGCACGACCTTCGGTCTCGGACCGGGCGAGGTCGACAAGAGCGACGACTCCCTCAGCTTTGTCGAGCTGCTGCTCTCGGCCGTGTGCGACGAGTTCATCGTGAGCGATGACGGCCAGCTGCTGACACTGGTCAAGCGAGCCGAGGTGGCCTATGGCGAGTAGCGACTCCGAGGAGCGTCGTCGTCAGCGTGCCAAGCGCCCCGTGCGCGAGGGCAAGGCGGCGTGGGACAAGGAGCGCACACGCGAGCTGTTCCGCCTCTACAAGGAGGAGGGCGACGAGGAGGCGCGCGAGCAGCTGATCGTGAGCCATCTCAACCTGGTGCGCTTCTTGGCGAGCAAGTTCAAAAACCGCGGGGAGCCGATGGACGACCTGCTGCAGGTGGGCACGATCGGCCTCATCAAGGCCATCGACCGGTTTGACCCGGAGCGAGGCCTCGAGTTCACGACCTTCGCGACGCCCACCATCATGGGCGAGATCAAGCGGCACTTCCGCGACAAGGGCTGGAGCGTGCGTGTGCCGAGGCGCCTGCAGGAGCTGTCTGCCAAGGTGAACACGACGACCGACGAGCTCACGCGCGAGCTGCAGCGCCCGCCCTCGGTGGCCGAGGTGGCCGAGCGCCTGGGCGCCACGGTCGACGAGGTGCTCGAAGCCATGGAAAGCTCCACGGCCTACAGCTCCGTGCCGCTCGAGGGCTCCGGGCAGGACTCCGACGACGATGCCCCCTCCATTCTCGACCACTACGCCGCCGAGGACGGCGACCTCGCCGCGTCGGACGACCGCATGGTGATCGAGGAGGCCATCAACAGCTTCACCCCGCGCGAGCAGGCGGTCATACGCATGCGCTTCGAGGAGGGACTGACGCAGGTCGAGATCGCCGAGCGTCTGGGGATCTCGCAGGTACAGGTGTCGTGGCTGCTTCGCAAGGTGGTGAAGCAGGTGCAGGAGCGCATCGATCCCGAGGGACTCATGTCCTAGGGCACAACAGGACGCATCCTATGGCGCCAGCTCGCAAAAGGGCTGGCGCCTTTTTTGGCGCAATCGTGCCTCATCTTGTGAAACACGTGAGATAGCTGCAGCATCGTTGCACTTGCACTATCATTGAGCGGTTGACCTTCAACCATGGAGAGGATACGTAAGACCCATGAGTGCTGATTACAAGACCATGACCACGGCCGAGATCCGTGACGACTTCCTGAAGTTCTTCGAGTCCAAGGGCTGCAAGCTCTACCCGTCGTCGTCGCTCGTCCCCGACGACCCGTCGCTGCTGCTCACCAACGCCGGCATGAACCAGTTCAAGGAGTACTACCAGGGCATCAAGACCATGCCCGAGATTGGTGCCTGCTCCTGCCAGAAGTGCCTGCGCACCAACGACATCGACAACATCGGCGACTCCCGACACCTCTCGTTCTTCGAGATGCTGGGCAACTTCTCCTTTGGCGGCTACTCCAAGGCCGACGCCATCGCCTGGGCCTGGGAGTTCATCACCGCGCCCGAGCACCTCGGCCTTCCCGTCGACCGCCTCTACATGACGGTCTTCGAGAACGACGACGAGGCCATCGAGCTGTGGCACGCCCAGGGCGTCGCGTATGACCACATCTCCCGCCTGGGCGAGGATGACAACTTCTGGGCTGCCGGCCCCACCGGCCCCTGCGGCCCCTGCTCCGAGATCTACTTCGACCAGGGCCCCGAG
>CAMYZR010000274.1 GCA_947303905.1 uncultured Atopobiaceae bacterium | reverse complement strand
GAGTTCGAGCGCCTGGTGTTTGCCTCCTATGACGGCTCCACGCTCGGCATCAAGAGCGAGGACCAGCGCCTGGGCGCCCTCACCTGCATCGGCGGCACCATGCGCACCAAGGACGGCGTCTTCGAGCAGACGATCGACAGCCGCTATCCCGAGTCCATCACCGGCGAGACGATCACCGAGACCGTCGGCGCCCTTGCGGCCGAGTATGGCGCCACGCTCACCTGCGACCTCGACATGGTGCCCTCCTACCAGTCGCCGGACAGCGCCCCCATCCAGACCCTGGTGGATACCTACAACGAGTTCACCGGCCACGACGAGAAGGCGTACTGCATCGGTGGCGGCACCTACGCGCGCCACTTCAAGTGCTCGGGCGCCTTTGGTCCCAACGACCCGCTCGATCCCATGCCGGATTGGATCGGCGCGGAGCACTCCGCCGACGAGGGCTTCTCCGAGGAGCAGCTCAAGCGCGCGCTGGAGATCTACATCGTCTCCACCGCACGCCTGATGCGCCTGGAGTTCTAGGGCTTCCTCCGATAGGGACGACCGAGGGGCTGGCCACCATCGATGGCCAGCCCCTCGTCTTGTCGCGGATTCGTGTGACCTTGTCCGTCGGGACCCGTCACTCGTTGATGTGGACGTGCGGGCGGTCCTCGTAGCCGTGGAACTCGCCCATGTAGGCGAAGAAGTCCGCGACCTCGTCGGCCAGCGACTGGTCATGCGTGGCGATGACGAGGGTCTTTCCTGCCGCTTTGAGATGCTTGAGCAGCCCGAGCAGCCAGCTGCGCGACTTGGCGTCAAGGCCTGCCAGAGGCTCGTCAAAGCAGTAGACGTCGGGATTCATGGAGAGGACGCAGGCGATGGCCACGCGCTTTTTCTCGCCGCCTGAGAGCGTGTAGGGAGCGCGTGCGCGCAGGTGGTCGATCTCAAGGAGCTGACAGACGTCGCTCACCCTGCACTCCACCTCCTGCTGCGAGAGACCCATCTGCTGCGGACCAAAGGCAATCTCGTCGGCAACGCTCGCACAGAAGAGCTGCGAGTCGCTGTCCTGGAACACGAATCCCACGCGTTGGTGCAGGCTCTTGGAAAACCGCACGTCGCGCATCGTGTCCTCGCTCACCTCCTGCCCGGCAAGACGATAGCTTCCGCGCTGCGCAAACATGAGCCCGCACAGCACCCTGAGCAGGGTGGACTTGCCCGACCCGTTGTCGCCCATGAGCACCACGCACTCGCCGGGCGCGACGGACAGGTCGATGTGGCGCAGCACGGGCGCCTGCTCGTAGGCGAAGCAGAGGACCTCAAGCTCGATGATTGCGGGAGCCGCCTCGGCATGCGGCTGATGGAGGCTCTGGGGGTTGTGGACGTGAGACACTCAGACCATCCTTTGCGTGACGACGAACAGGGCGACAAGTGCGGCGAGCAGCGAGATCCAAAGCGCATCGACGGGCTTGAGCTTGAGTTTGGCCCCCTCGGTGCGGTAGCTCCCGTCAAAGCCGCGGCAGCGCATGGCGTCGTAGGTGTCCTGCGAGGCGCGCTCCGCCTTGAGGAGCACCACGCCGCCGATGCCTCCCATGGAGGCCTGCTTGTGGTGGTTGACGCCCACGCTGCGAAGCCTCAGTGCCTGGAGAACCTCCAGGGCCGTCTCACCAAGGCGGAAGATGCCGTTGAGCGCCAGATTGAGGGTGAGTATCACCTGGGCGGGCACCCCCATGGCGCGCAGCGCGTCCATGAGCTCGCCGACGGGCGTGGTGGCCGCAACGGTGAGCACCATGCCCACGCTCGTGAGCGACTTGGTGGCAAGGGTGATGGCCGAGCGAGGCTGACCGATCAGGATGGCCGGAAGAGACACGACAAGCGCGAGACCTGCTGCGGCAAGGGCGCCCGACGCCACGCGCCACAGAGCCTTGCGGGGCAGCAGGCACATGCGTACCAACAGGCATGCGAGTGTCGCCACGACAAAGAGGTAGTTGCGCGCGAGCGAAACGAGCAGCACGCACACGAGGCATCCTGAAAGCCTGACGGCGGTGGTGGGGGAGAGCCGTGTGCGCTGAGCCCTCACCTCGCGAAGCTGGGCCAGCACCGAGGTGATCGAGAGCATCGAGCGCATAACAAAGCCGTCCCGGTCGGTGCCGGGACGGTAGTCGTCAGAGCTCTTGAGCCAGTCGGGTATGTCGCTTTGCTCCATCATGCGCAGTAGTTTAAGGGTTTACGCGTCAAAGTCGACCGAGGGACGCGCCAGACCCGACGCGAGCCTGAAGATGATGACGAGCAGGGCGGCGCCGATGACGGCGGAGAGGATGTAGCCAATCCACTCGGGAAGGTTGCCCACGGCATAGTCGGGCATGAGCGATGTCCACTCCCATCCCTCCGCCAGGCCGGCGGGAGCGTAGCCCACCATCTCGGCGAGGTCCTCGGTGGCCCACTCGCCCCAGGCGTCACCAGTGGCGATGAGGCCCAAAGGCGTGGCAACGATGAGCGCGAGGATCAGCCCCAGAACGGGTGTGGTGCTGGCCGAGCCATGCGACTCGATGCCAAAGGACGGAGCGGCGCTGTGCAGGAAGGAGAGGATGCCGACGGTAAAGACCACCTCGGCTATGCCGGCGACGGTCAGATGGCCGAGCATCATGGCGGGAATGGCAACCGAGATGGGGTAGGGGCAATAGAGGGCGGTGCCATCGGCTGCGGTAAAGAGCAGCGGCTGGATGCCAAACTCGATGGCAGTGAGAAGCGCTGCGGCATTCAGGCCAAGATACGATCCGATGCCGGCGCCGATGAGCTCTCCGCGCTCGCCGCCGATACGGTCTCTCACGAGCCTATAAATGGTGTAGCCGACGAAGGGCAGCACGAAGGCCATGTTGAAGCAATTGAATCCCAGCGAGAGGATTCCGCCATCGCCAAAGAGGAACGCCTGTATGGCCAACGCAATGCTGATGGCAAGCACTGCCGACCATGGGCCGAAGAGTATGGCAATTAGCGTTCCGCACACGGCGTGACCCGTGGTGCCACCCGGCAGGGGGATGTTGAACATCATTGCGAGGAAGCTGAAAGCAGCGGCGATGCCGATGAGGGGCATCTTCTCGCGAGGAACCTCCCTGCTGACGTGCTTGATTGCCGCGTGCCAGATTGGAACGATTGCGATGTAGCCAACGGCACAAGTCGAAGGACTCAGATAGTTCTCAGGAATATGCATGACAATCCTCTCCCCGGGCGATTGTTGGATTCAGCTGTA
>CAMYZR010000273.1 GCA_947303905.1 uncultured Atopobiaceae bacterium | reverse complement strand
TCTTCATGCTCGCAGGAAGCATCAGGGACAACGTCGTCTTCGGCCAAAGGGAATCCGACAAGAAGCCCGTCGATGACTCCCTGGTATGGGATGCGCTGGAAGCGGCTCAGCTCGCCGATTTCGTCCGCTCGCTCAAAGACGGCCTCGACACCCAGATCGGGGAAGCGGGCGTCAGGCTTTCCGGCGGGCAGATCCAGCGCCTGGGTATCGCTCGAGCGCTGTTCTCGAATGCCCCCATCCTGGTCTTCGACGAGGCCACATCCGCCCTCGACTACGACACCGAAGGGGCCCTGATGGAGTCGATCTCGAAGCTCCATGGCACGAAGACGCTCATCATCATCGCCCATCGCCTCGCAACCATCGAGAACTGCGACCTCATCTACCACGTGGAAGCGGGGAAGGTACAGCTGGAAGACCAGCAACCAACACCGTTCCAAGACCGTAGGTAGTTCGCGGCAACATCAATCCCAAACGACGCGACCGCAAGACGCAACGCGGCAGAGGCTGAATGGGTGCCTGAGCATGAGGGTGACACACTAACTCCCACGGAGTTGGTGTGTCACGCGGAGTTGGCGTGCCACCTAGTTCAGCAGCTGGATGAGGCGCTCCATGTCGCAGCTGCGAATGAGCTCGGCGCCTTCGTGCAGCGGCTCGTCCTTGTCGCTGAACACGACGTCGGCTTCGCTGGGGTCGTCCACGACCTCCGTCGCGAGGTCCCAGGCGAAGTCTCCGAGGTTGATGACTTCGGCAATCTCCAGGTAGTCCCACAGGAAGCGCATGCTCGTCTCGCCGGCGATGCGCTCACGGCTGTCGCGCGCCATGTTCAGCCATACGAACTCGCGCGTCCTCACATCGATGCCAAACAGGTACGCAAACGTGGACGGGCACGCGACCGTAAACGACGACTTCACTGTCTTAGGCTCAAAGACCTCCCCCGAGTCGTCCCTGTCGCGCGTCATGTAGCCCGCCTTGCACAGGCACTTGTCGAAGGGAACCCCCGAGTACACGTTGTCGCAGAAAAGGACGTAGCATGCACTCTCGGGATACTCGATCTCGAAGAGGTCGAGGTCGAGGTCGAAGTATTCCGAGCCGCCCTCATGGCCTGACACCTGATCACCCGAATACGTAATCGACTCGCCGTACGACCAGGTACGCCACGAGAACTCGTCCTGGCTACCGTCTTCGTAGAGGACGAACGCGCTCAGGTCGATATCGTTGACACGCTCCCAGTACGTGAACGCGCGGACCTTCTTGCCCTCGGGTATCTTGAGTCGCGATCCACGCGGCAGCGTGCCCACGCCACTCATGGACGCGCCTTCCTGCAGCGGAAGCGCGATACGCATCATGTCCTTATCGATGTACACCTTGCCGAGTGTTCCCTTGCACACGCGCGCGAGTTCCTGCCGTAGACGCAGACGCACACGCCTCGCAATGCGCTCTTCGACAGCCGTTGTGCGGCCAAGGCTCTCATTGGGCGTTTCCGTATGGACGCGCATCATGCCGAACTTCTGGAACTTGAAGACGCGGCGGGCCTTCGGGTCCCTTGCGCTGTAATGGAACAGCAGCTGGATGAGCATAATCTTGTTGTCGGTTTGGATGGCGTCGAGCACGTAGTCCACCGTCGCAGGGAACTTGCACCTACTGAGCAGATAGTCGAGGTTGCGCAGCACGGCACCCGTGCCCTTCTCCTCGCGCAGCAGGTCCAACGCCTCCCGCACCTCATCGTCGGCTAGGAGCCTCTCGAACTCCGAGTACACGGAGCGCGCCTCGTCGTTGCGGATGAGGTGGAGGAAGCGGCTTGCCCTCTCGTTCACAGGCTTGTAGTGGAGGTGGTGCAAGAGCCCCTTCCACTGCTTCCTCTTCTCCAGGCACGTGCGCATGTCGCAGATGCCCTCCATGAAGATGCGGTCAAGCACACCCGCCAGAAGCTTGCGGTCATGGTTGCGCAGGTTCAGCTTCTTGACGTTCTCGCTCTCATAGCTCTGGAACTGTAGCTGCTCGACGAGCCGCATGACATCGGAGAGCTTCAGTTGCTGCGCGAAGGAGGGGTCGCGCGTGTCGAGCAGCAGCCGCACGACGGTATCCTTGCAGTTGCAACGAGCGTCACAACCATAGTCTTGGACATACGCAAGGACGATCCCGTATTGCCTGTCATTCAGGGGCCGTGAGCTGGCAAGCAGCGCTTCTGCCGCATCCGAGAGCAGTTTGAGCGCCTCCTCCGTACTCACAATCGAGAACTCACGCACATCGACATCCTCGTTGAAGCACTTGCGCACGACTTCCTCTTCGAACAGCGAGTGGCCTGGCCGCGAGAAGTCACCGAGCCCATACGTACGCATGTAGTGCAACAAACGGTCGATGACGAGCTTGTCGAGCGAAAGGTCCTTCACCGACGTGGGAAACTGCCGGTAGAACGGCGCCGGTACGTCCACGCCCAGGTTACGCTTGGCGACCTCCACCATGTCGAGGTTCGCCCAGCCCGGGTTCGACACGATGCGAATGTTGAACAGCTTGGCCAATGACGCCAGGACTGCTGGCGCCTGCTCGTCCTCGCCGACACCCACGAAGAGGCCCTTCGAGAACAGAAAGTCATGGAACAGATCTCGCATGGCACTAGCCCTTCATCGCGAAGCGGCGACCCGAAAAGCTCCGAGTCGCCGCCGTGGCTTGAAAAAGCGGGTGATAGTGCCGGACTAAACTTGCGTGACCGGCAAAAAGAAATAAGCCCGACTAGCTACCCGCACTTCGATAGTAGCACGTCATCCCTAGCGACGAGGCATTCGGTGCGCTCTTGCAACGCCTGCGGAAAATGAAGGTATAGAATTCTTTCCCGTCAAGACTCCAAAGCTCCGATAAAGAGCGGGACTCAATACTACGTGAGCATAATAGGCCATTCGACAGCATTGACGAAATGAACGACTCGCTACTGTCGTCGATCAACAGGCGGGCCAAGACCAACGACATCCTCTATATCCTCGGCGACGTAGCCTTCAGGAACAAGGGTGGGTTCACCGCCGCTGCCGGGATGGTGGCGCGCCTGCGGTGCAAGAAAAAGAGGCTCGTTCTGGGCAACCACGATAGGGACGACGCGAGCAAATGGGCGAAGAGCGGCCTCTTCGAGAGCGTCACCAGACTCGATGAACTTGACGCAGGGGGTTTCGGATACCATGCCAGTCTGACGCTTTGCCACTACCCGATGATGACATTCAATCACTGTATGAAAGCGTA
>CAMYZR010000272.1 GCA_947303905.1 uncultured Atopobiaceae bacterium | reverse complement strand
GCCATCCAGCAGGCAATGGAGCTCACCGACGTCTGGGAGCTACGACACGCCCTGGTGCGCGACCTTTCGGGAGGCGAGCGGCAGCGCGCCTATCTTGCTATGGCCATCGCGCAAGACACGCCGATGCTTTTGCTCGACGAACCGGGGGCACATCTGGACGTGTCCCATCGTTTGGAGGCGGCGCGCATCATGCGCCAGCTTGCAGACGAGGGGCGCGGCGTAGTGGTGACCTCTCACGACCTGCCAGAGGCATTCTCGGGATGCGACGACATCTGTATCGTCAATCATGAGACAATAGTGGCGCAGGGAACGGTGGATAGTATTGCGGCAGAAGAGGCGTTGCTTCGAGATGCCATGGGCGTGTGCGTACGGAGGATCGAGGGAGAAGACCTGGTCCATCCCTACGCGCTGAGCTATTGATGACGCAGCTCCGATGGCTGACGTCTGCCTTCTTGCCATAGGGCTCCACCTCAGCCAGGAATGCAATCTGTGACGAGCAAAGGAGGGATGCCATGGGCTTCGAGTTGAGCAGAGAAGGGCTCGACCGAGTCTTGACCGAGCTTGGCGAGAGCTATCTGCTGTATGCCCCGGTTCTAAAGGTGGGCGAGGGACGCTTCACCGATACTGACGTGGTCCGCTACGACTATGTGAGCTCGGTGGAGCAGATCGAGCTGGCCCACAAGTCGGACTATGCGTTCAAGGAGCTGCTCACACCGCTCTCCGAGACGCTGTTCTTCTTCACGGAGAACGAGTGCAAGGTGGCCGACGCCGAGTCGCGCAAGGTCATCGTCTTCCTGCGTGCGTGCGACCTGCATGCCGTCAAGCGGCTCGACCAGATGTACCTGGCCAACGGTCCAGAGGAGGACTGGTTCTACCGTCGCATCCGCGATCGCGTGGCGTTTGCCCTCATTGGCTGTCCGGAAAGCTTTGACAACTGCTTCTGCTGCAGCATGGACACCAACGTGGCGCCAGAGGGATGGTTCTTCTCGCTGGAGCAGACCGACGATGGGTACCGTTGCGTGGTGGCAGACGGGCAGCTGACCGAGGTATTTGCCGCTCAAGCTGTGGGTGAGGCCACCTTTGAGCCGGCTCACGTGAGCGCCAACGATACGGTGGTGCGGGTGCCCGAAAGCGTTCCCGTTGCCATCTACCAGCATCCGATGTGGGACGAGTACACCGCACGCTGCATCAAGTGCGGCCGCTGCACCATCTCTTGTCCCACCTGCACCTGCTACACCATGCAAGACGTGTTCTACACCGACAACGGCCGCGTGGGTGAGCGCAGGCGCGTGGGTGCAAGCTGCATGATTGACGGCTACACCAACGTGGCTGGCGGTGGGCAGTATCGCCGTACCGCCGGCGAGCGCATGCGCTTCAAGGTGCTGCACAAGGTGCACGATTTCCGCAAGCGCTTTGGCTACGACATGTGCGTGGGCTGCGGGCGCTGCGACGACATCTGCCCGGAGTACATCTCGTTTGCCGCCTGCGTCAACAAGCTGGCAGACGCGGTTGATGCCCTGGCAGCACAGGAGGTGAGCGCAGATGAGTAGCCACAACGCCAACCCCTACATCCCCTTTGCTTCGCAGATTCTGGAGATCGTCTCGCACACCAACCGCGAGCACACCTTCCGCATGGCCTTTACTGGCAAGGTCAAGCCCGGTCAGTTCTTTGAGGTCTCCATCCCCAAGTACGGCGAGGCGCCCATCTCGGTCAGCGGCATCGAGTCCGGCGTGAGCGTGGACCTCACCATCCGCAACGTGGGCCGCGTGACCGGCGAGCTGTTTGCTAGCTTTGGCGTGGGCTCGACGGTGCTTCTGCGCGGGCCGTACGGCAATGGCTTTGATGTCTCGCTCTACGAGAACGGCGAGTGCGTGGTGGTGGCCGGTGGCACGGGCGTGAGCCCGGTGCGTGGCGTGATCGAGCATCTGGCACACACCGCAGACGCCGCCGACAAGCATGTCATTGTGGGCTTCCGCAGTCCCGAGGACATGCTCTTCCGCGCGGACCTCGAGCGCTGGGCGCAGGCGCTCGACCTTACGGTCACGGTGGACGGCGCACCCGAGGGCTACGTCGGTAACGTGGGCCTGGTCACCAAGTACATCCCCACGCTGGAGCTGCGCGATCCGGCGGCCACTACCGCCGTGGTGGTGGGACCGCCGGCCATGATGCGCTTCTCGGTGATGGGCCTTCTTGAACGCGGCCTTACCGAGGACCACATCTGGGTGAGCCAGGAGCGGCGCATGTGCTGCGGCCTGGGCAAGTGCGGCCACTGCCGCATCGGCGAGAAGTACGTGTGCCTTGATGGCCCGGTGTTCAGATACGACTTGTCCAAGGACATGATCGACTAACGAGGAGGTGGTTACCATGACGCTTGACGTCAACGTCAAGGCACTGATGAAGAACGCCTATCGTCAGTCCAAGGTACGTGGCGAGACCGCCTCACGCGTTCGCGTTCCGGGCGGCGTCATAAATGCTCAGAGCATGGCACGCGTGGTTGAGATAGCCGAGGAGTTTGGCAACGGCACGATATTTCTCACCAATCGCCAAGGCATGGAGATACCCGGTATCCCGCTGGAGAAGGTCCCCGAGGTCAACGAGCGGCTGCAGGCCATCATCGATGACTCGGGCGTCAACCAAGAGGAGCGCGGCAAGGGCTATCCCGCCGCGGGAACCCGCAACGTGGTCGGCTGTCCGGGGTCGCGGCTGTGCCCGTTTGGCTGCTACGACACCACGGCGCTTGCGCGGCGCATGGACAAGGCGGTCTTTCCCAACAACCGCCACGTGAAGATTGCCTTCACGGGCTGCTCCAATGACTGCGCGCATGTGGCGCTCAACGACTTTGGCATCATTGGCATGACCGAGCCGCAGTACGATCCTGCGCGCTGCATTGGCTGCGAGCAGTGCGTGAACTGGTGCAAGCGGCGCTCGGTTGGCGCGCTCAGCGTGGTTAACGGCAAGATAGTACGCGACGAGGACCTGTGCATCGGCTGTGGCGTGTGTGTCAACTACTGCCCCACACGCGCATGGACGCGCAGCCCGGAGCACTACTTCCGCCTCAAGATCATGGGCCGCACCGGCAAGCAGAACCCGCGCCTGGCGGAGGACTGGCTCAAGTGGGTGGACGAGGACTCCATCATCAAGATTGCGCAGAACACCTACGCGTACATCGATGAGTACATCGATCCGGGAGCGCCGGGCGGCAAGGAGCACATCGGCTACATCGTGGA
>CAMYZR010000271.1 GCA_947303905.1 uncultured Atopobiaceae bacterium | reverse complement strand
CAAGCGCGCCTGTTCTTGGCGCGCTGGAGCGCAGGGGCAAGCCGGGGCGAGCGTCAGGTCCGTTGACCCTAAGCGACCTTCACTACCCAGCCGAACTTGTCCTCGATCTCACCGGCCTGGATGCCCGTGAGCGTGGCGCGCAGCTTGGCCAGGACGGGGCCGACATGCTCCATGCCGGCACCGAAGATGTGCTCGTTGCCCTCGAGGTCAACAACCTTGCCCACCGGCGAGATGACGGCCGCGGTGCCGCACATGCCGCACTCGACAAACTGGTCGATCTCGTCGAAGCGCACCTGGCGCTGCTCGACCTTCATGCCGAGCATCTCCTCGGCCACCTGCACGAGCGAGCGACGGGTGATGGAGGGCAGGATGGAGTCGGTCGCGGACTGCGGGACCACGAGGGTGCCATCCTCCTTGACCAGCAGGAAGTTTGCACCGCCGGACTCCTCCACGTAGGTGTGGGTCTGCGGGTCGAGGAACATGTTGTCAGCGAAGCCCTCGGCATGGGCGAGCACGCTGGGATACAGGCTCATGGCGTAGTTCAGGCCAGCCTTGATGTTGCCCGTGCCATGCGGGGCAGCACGGTCGTACTTGGCAATGGCCAGCTTCACGGACGTGTCGCCGCCCTTGAAGTACGGGCCGACCGGCGTGACGAAGATGCGGAACTGGTACTCGTCAGCAGGCTTCACGCCAATGACGTTGCCGGTGGCGATCATGAACGGACGGATGTAGAGCGTGGCACCGCTGCCGAAGGGCGGGACCCAGGCGAGGTTGGCCTCGACGACCTGCTTGACGGCCTCGACGAAGCGGTCCTCGGGGAACGGCGGCATGCAGATGCGCTTGGCGGAGTCGGCCATGCGGGAGGCGTTCATATCGGGACGGAAGCAGACGATGTCGCCGTCCTTGGTGGTATAGGCCTTGAGGCCCTCAAAGACCTCCTGGCAGTAATGGAAGATGCCGGCGCACTCGGAGAGCTGCAGGGTGTGATCAGGGGTCAGGATGTCCTCGCCCCAGGCACCGTCCTTGTAATTGCACACATAGCTATAGTCGGTCGGGGTATACGCAAACGTCAGGCTACCCCAGTCGAGGTCCTTCTTCTCAACCATGGATCTTCCAATCTCCCCTGCATGCACGGGACGTGCATGGCAACTTCAGACTTCACACAGGGTACTACCGCTTGGGCGACGTCCACAAAATCGTGCCCTTAGCGAAACATTCGCGCCGCAAAAAGCCTGCGGACCTTGGTGCGTCCGCAGGCGTCCCGTCGAAGTCGGCCTCTATGAGCGCATGCGCCATAGCGCACAAGCCCTATGCCCCGATGCCATCCTCCTGCTCGTAGGGCAAGAGCTCCGCAGTCAGGCCCAGGCGCTGGAGCTCCGCGGCAATCTCGTCCAGGATCTCGTCCGAATCAGCAGACACGTGATGGAAGTGATAGCCGGAGGTGGTCTTGCAGAGCAGGGTCGACTTGCTGTGCGTGATCTCATCGATGAAGCGACGGGCCTCGCGACGGCTCGAGAGACCGAGCTTTGCCTCGATCTTCCCGAAGAAGCGATGGTTGACGATCACATCCTCCACGGTGCCACCCAAATCGATGATGGCATATAGCTCCTCCTGCACGCGCGTCTCGTCGTGGCAGACCTTGTAGAGCCGACGGCAGGGGCCGCCATGGCGGGCCAGCACATACCCATGGTGAGTCGAGATGACCTCGTTGCCCTCGCGACGGAGCAGTGCGATGTCATTGACGATCACCTGACGGCTCACGCCGCAACGACGGGCGATCTCTGCACCCGAGATGGGCCCGGTCGCACCCTCGAGCAGGGCAAGGATTTCGAATCTGCGTTCTTGACCACGCATGGCACACCTACCCAATCACTTGCAGATGCTTGAGGGACAGGTCGAGTATCGGCGCGGAGTGCGTGAGCGCTCCGGACGAGACGTAGTCAACCCCCAAGTCGACCAAGGCCGCGGCGTTCTCTGCGGTGACGTTTCCAGAGACTTCGACCTCGGCACGCCCATCGATGATGCGCATGGCCTCGGCCATGGTCTCGTGATCCATGTTGTCGAGCATGATGATGTCGGCCCGCGCGGAGAGCGCCTCGCGAACCATGTCGAGGTTCTCGACCTCCACCTCGACCTTGCGGACGAACGGTGCGTGTGCGCGAGCCGCAGCGACGGCAGCCGCAATGCCTCCCGCCGCATCGATGTGATTGTCCTTGAGCATGACGCCGTCGGAGAGGTTGTAGCGATGGTTGCCCGCGCCACCCACGCGCACGGCCTCCTTCTCGAACACGCGCATGTTGGGCGTGGTCTTGCGCGTGTCCACCAGCTGCGTCTTGGTGCCCGCGAACAGTGCCGCCATCCGGCGCGTGTACGTGGCGATGCCGCTCATGCGCTGCAGGTAGTTGAGGGCGACGCGCTCCGCCGAGAGCAGCGCACGCACGTCGGCCTCGACGGTTGCCAGCACTTGGCCACGGCTTACCTCGTCACCGTCCCTAACGGTCGCATGCAGCTGCGTGGTCGGATCGAGCAGCTCGAAGGCCAGCGAGAACACGTCGAGACCGCAGATGACGCCGTCCTGCTTTGCGATGAGCCGAACCTCGCCACGGGCGGGCTCCGGCATGACCGATGCAGTCGAGACGTCCTCGCTCGTGATGTCCTCCTGCAGGGCCATCCGCACGAGCGGCTCGGCCTGGAGCTTGAGGGTGATGGGGTTCATGGGATCTCCTTTATGGGTCTGGTGGCCTTGGAGCCACGTGCGATGTCAGCCGATGTTCTCGGCGATGTCGAGTGCCGCGCGACGCGCGAAGACCATGCTCTCCAGAAGGGAGTTGGATGCCAGGCGGTTGGCGCCGTGCACGCCGTTGCAGCTGGTCTCCCCCGCCGCATAGAGCCTGGGCATGGTGGTGCGGCCCATCTCGTCCACATGGATGCCGCCCATCAGGTAGTGCTGGGCCGGGACCACGGGAATCGGCTCGTGGCAGATGTCGTAACCCTCCTGCAGGCAGCGCTTGTAGATGTTGGCGAAGTGCGTCTTGATCACAGTCGGGTCGACGTTCTCGAACGACAGCCACACATGCTGGGTGTGGTCGCGTTCCATCTGCTTGTAGATGGCCTTGGTGACCACGTCGCGCGGCTGGAGCTCGTCGGTGAAGCGCTTGCCATGGGCGTCGAGCAGGATGGCGCCCTCGCCTCGGCAGCTCTCGGAGATGAGGAACGACCGATCGGGGTTGGGCG
>CAMYZR010000270.1 GCA_947303905.1 uncultured Atopobiaceae bacterium | reverse complement strand
TTCCGCCTTCTGCGGCGCGGTCAGTGCGAGTTGCGGCGCCGGCGCGGGCATCTGCATACTGCGCGGTGGCACCTTCGAGCAATACGAGTCCACCGTGGTCAACACGCTGGTCAACGTCGGAGGCATCGTGTGCGACGGCGCCAAGCCGAGCTGCGCCGCCAAGATCAGCGCAGCGGTCGATGCGGCCATCCTCGGCTGCGACCAGGCGCTGACCGGCGAGAGCTTCAAACCTGGCGATGGCCTGGTGGGAGACACGCCGGAGGAGTCGATCCGCGCGATGGGCTACGTGGGCCGCGTGGGCATGCATCCCACCGACGTGGAGATCCTGAACATCATGATCGGCAAGACCGACGTGTAAGCCTGTAGTGGCAGGGCGTCACGATGCCCTGCCCCGAACGTACAATCGCTAAGGCTCCGGATCGCTAACCCAGGCAGAACCCGAACGGTACGCGTCCACCAACTGTGCCCCTCCTCGTCCTCCGACCCGTGAAGGACCAGCGTGTCGTTGGCAATGTCGTCGCTGCTCACATCGTTGCGGTAGTAGTAGAGGTACTTCTTGGCGGAGCTGGTGCCATGCGTCTTGGACTCCTCCTGCGCGAGGGCGGCGTTGCTGGCCATGATTCCCTCGGCGTCCAGCCACGCGCTCCCAAAGCCCCACTCGGGAGCCCCGCCCAGCTCGACCACCGAGGGCACCCAGAGCTTGTGGGCACTCGTCTCGACCGTGGGAACGGCAGGGGCGTTCTCCACCACGGTGCACGCCTTGTTGACAGGCGTCACCAGATCCTGAAGCTCCTGCGGAAGCTGTCCATACACGTCATTGTCGAGCCACGCGGCCAGCTGCGAGCCATCATATGAGACGCGCGTGGAGTCCTCCGCGGGCGTGTCGAAGGCGGACTCGAAGGGCGTGTCCGCACTGACGAAGGTCATGCCCACGTAGCGCTCCTCTCCCCCATCGTCGGTCGTGACGTCGGCCATCACGTCCACCAGACGCATCGTGCACGAGTTGTCGCCCATGTCGATCGTCTTGACGTCATTGTTGCCGGTCAGAAGGCCATAGGCATTTGCGATGCGGAAGCCATAGTCGCGGTTCTTGGTGGCAGCCATCACCTTCGCGAGCTCGGAGAGCTGCTGCCAGCTGTAACCCTCCTTGTCGTAGTCCTCCGCGCCTTCCATGCCCAGGGCACTGGGAGTGACCCCGATCTGCTGAGCCAGGCATCCTGGGTCGGCCGCAAGTGGATACTCGAGACCGACCGCCTCGTCGTAGCCCACCCAGAGCTCGCCATGCACCGAGAGATGCCTGCCCACGAGGCTCCCCCACAGCTGGTCGTCAATCTCCACGCCTTGCTTGGCCGGGTCACTGTCGTGGTTGCCCGAGTAGAGCACCACGGCGTCGGTGCTCGCCTTGTCCTCGTGAAGGCCCGCTGCAGAGTAGAG
This sequence comes from uncultured Atopobiaceae bacterium, assembly GCA_947303905.1. GTDB lineage: Bacteria > Actinomycetota > Coriobacteriia > Coriobacteriales > Atopobiaceae > UBA1367. The sequence continues at coordinate 1,801 of CAMYZR010000270.1, read as the reverse complement.
CATGCTGAAGTCGGTCTTCTGGCTGAGCCTGAGCACGTAGAACGATTCGGTCTGCTGCTCGTCGGAAGCCTCATCCGCGGCCGCATCCGCCTCTGCGGCATCCTCCGCCTCTGCGGCCGCATCTGCCTCTGCGGCTTCTTCCGCCTCTGCGGCCTTCTCAACCTCCGCTGCCTCCTCTGCTCCTGCCGTCGCGTCATCGGCCGCGTCCGTGGCTGCGGCATCCATCTCGACGGTCACGAGCTCGATCGTGCCGTCCAGGACGATGGCGTTTGATACGCCGGGGAAGCCGTAGCGCGCCTGGATGAAGGGGGTCTCCTCCAACGGAGCCGCCTGCTCGCCCGGTCCGCTCTCCTTCTGCTGCGCTCCCGCACAGCCAGCGAGCGGCAGCAGGGACACGAGGCACGCCGCGACGCATGCCGCAATCGTGCGCCTCAGGTGGGAAGCGTCATGGGAACGGGAGGCAGCGCTGCAGGTAGACATGGTCGTCCAATCATGCGTGGTGGGCAGCAGGATAGTGTTGTCGGGGATGTCGGTACCATCCTACCCCCTCGGGCCGCAATGCGAGAGACACTGCCATACCACCGTTACATTAAGGCCGCTTGGCGGATGGGCGTGACGCTGGGCTGCCAGTGTGTAGGGGCGCCTGCCAAAAATGCAGCAGGCGTGCCGCTCGTTGCGAGACTCATGCTCTCTGCTCGACAGCTCCCTTATCCTGCAAAGCCCTCATCCTCGAGCAGCCCTCCCCCGTCCGCAGCGGTGGTTGCCAGCTCGTCGCACCGCTCGTTGAGCTCATGGCCGGCGTGCCCCTTGACCCAGACCCAGCTCACCTGGTGCGGCTCCTTGGCGCTGAGCAGGCGTTGCCAGAGGTCCACGTTCTTGACCGGCTGCTTGTTGGCCGTCTTCCAACCGCGCTTGATCCAGCCCTCCACCCAATGCTGGTTGAAGGCGTTGACCACATACTGCGAGTCAGAGTGCACCTCCACCGCGCAGGGGCGCAGCAGCGCCTCGAGCGCGACGATGACCGCCAGCAGCTCCATCCGGTTGTTGGTGGTCAACCGGTAGCCCGCCGAGAGCTCCTTGCGATGCTCGACGCCTGCGGGATCGGTGTAGAGTAGCACGGCCCCATAGCCCCCGTTGCCGGGGTTGCCGCGCGCGGCGCCATCGGTGAAGACCGTCACCTGCTGCAGGCCCTGTCCTGCCCCGGCCACGCTACTTGGCCTCCGCCCAGTTGGCGCCCACGGAGACATCGGCCACCAGCGGCACGCGCAGCTCGGCCACGCCCTCCATCGTCTCGCGCACCAGCTGCGACAGCGCCTCGACCTCGGTCTTTGGCACCTCGAAGTCCAACTCGTCGTGGATCTGCAGCACCAGCTTGGCCGCCAGGCCCTCCTCGTGCAGACGCTGCGCCACCCGCACCATCGCGATCTTGATGATGTCGGCGGCAGTGCCCTGCATGGGATGGTTCATGGCCGTGCGCTCGGCAAACGAGCGCAGCTGGAAGTTGCGGCTGTCGATGTCCTTGGTGTAGCGCTTGCGGCCATACATCGTGGACACGAACTTGTTCTTCTTGGCAAAGGCCACCTGCCCGTCCAGAAACGCGCGCACCCCCGGATAGGCCTCGAAGTAGCGGTCGATCATCTGCTGCGCCTCGTTGCGGCTGATCTTGAGTGAGCTCGCAAGGCCAAAGGCCTGCTGGCCGTACACGATGCCAAAGTTGACCGCCTTGGCGCGGCTGCGCAGCTGCGGGCTCACCTGGTCCACCGGAACGCCGAACACGCGGGCCGCCGTGGCCGCATGGAAG
>CAMYZR010000269.1 GCA_947303905.1 uncultured Atopobiaceae bacterium | reverse complement strand
CCGATGATGCCCATGGTCTTCTCCCGTGCCTGTCAACTGGCGCCTGTGGTCGTGAGTAGGCACCATCGTAGCATCGGAGTCTCTCCCAGAAGGGCGCGAGCCGATCCAGTCATGCAACTGGCCTGAATGAGGAAGGTGTAAGTTGTCCGCCGCTGCGTACCCGTGTGCTTACGGTTACGCAGCCGCGGACATAGGCCTATCCCATGAGACCTGCGACAACGGTGGTCAGTGCAATGAGCACGCCCACGATGCTCTCGCCGCCGAGCAGGCCAGAGGCAACGATGATGCCCGTGTCGTCATGGCTGAGCTCGCCGGAGTCCACCGCGCCCTTGGACAGATGGTCGTACGCCAGCTTGACGAGGGCGCCCAGCGGTGCGGAGAGCGACATGTAGAACGGCAGGTAAACGCCCAGGCCGATCATCATGGACGGCAGTCCCAGGCAGTACAGGACGATGCCGCTGACCAGGCCGAGCACGAAGGCGGGCACGCTGGGGATGCCCGAGACCATGGTGGCCACGACGGATGCCTGGGCAGAGACAAAGAGCTTGCCCGGGCCAAAGGCGTCGGTGCCGTAGGCGCTGGCCAGGGCAACGATGACCGTGGCAGAGACGACGGTGCCGATGAGCGCGCCGATGGCCTGGCCAAGCCACATCTGACGAGGGTCGGTGCCCAGAATCTGGCCGGTCTTGAAGTCGCTCATCACGTCGCCACCCAGGCCGCAGGCGACGGCGACGATACCAGCCACGAAGAAGAGCTTGACCTGGCTCACGTTGCAGGTGGCAGCCACGGCAAGCAGCACGATGAGGCCGAAGATCTCCATGGGGTCGATGCCGGTCTGGCCGACGGACTGCGCGCTCATGATGGCGGTGACAAAGCTGAGTGCCACGATGATGACGGTGGCAACAGGTCCCATGCCAAGGGCAAGGCAGATGCAGAGCGCGGCGAGGCCAACCAGCAGGGCGAGCAGCCCACCGTCACCCTTGCGCAGGTCGGTGAGGGCAGAGCCGCCCTGAGCGTCCTTGGCGCTTCCCAGGTATCCCGCGACCTTGGGCAGGATGTCGCGGATGACGACGCCCAGGCCGGAGCCCATCATGAGGCCCATGCCGAGGCTCGAGACGATGCCCTGAGCCGTTGCCACGTCCCAGATGCCGGCAGCCGTGCCACCGACGATGATGCCAAGGTTGGCGAGAAGCGCGCCGCCGAACCAGAAGGCCATGGCCGCACCGCCGACCAAGAAGCCCACCGAAAGCAGCATCGGCGAGTTGTATAGACCGAAGCTCACGCCAGGGATGGGCAGCGCCAGCAGCATGGCCGGGATGACGCCCAGCACGTCGCGTGCGAGGCTCCAGGCCCCGGCAATGGCCATCGACGCAAAGAGCTTGAGGCCGGTGGCACCGCCAGCGTTGCTCGCCTTGAGGGTCTCGGCTGCGGCGACGCCGATGGGGTACTCGAGGTTTGACTCCTCGACCAGGCGCCTGCGGATGAGTGCGGTCGCAACAAGGCCAAGCAGCGTGCCTGCCAGTGCGACAAAGAGCATGTCCGCCCAGCTGACCTCGTCCGCCAGTCCCAGCATCCAGATGCCGGGGATGGTGAAGGCCAGGCCGCCGGCAACCATGGAACCAGCCGACATGATGATCTGCGTGACGTTTGCCTCGTTGAGGCTCGTGCGGCCAAAGGCACGCAGCAGCACGAGTGCGGTGATGGAGGTGAAGATGGTAGGCCAGGGGAGTGCGCCCATCTTGAGGGCGGTGTACACGGACGACGCCGTGATGATGATGCAGCCGACGATTCCGATCACCAGACCAGGCACGCTCAGCCACGGGCGCTTCTCAGCGCGGTCGATCTTGACGTTCATGTTGTCTCCTTCGTATATCCGCCACCCCTGTCGGGTGGTCGGGTTACGGCACGACGGAGTAGAGTATACCCATGGCATCTGCGGGCGAAACATCCATTCGCCGCCATCACCAAACGAGGAGGGCTCCATGAGCGTCACCGCAATGGGAAGCGTTGTTGCCATCAACGTGGGGAACCGCACCACGCGCATAGGGTTGTACGTGGATGGCAGGCAGGCCGGTCGGTGCAAGCTGACCACGCGCGACCACCTGACAACCGACGAAGTGCGCATGCAGCTGCGTCAGGTGTTGGATGGCTTTGGCTTTGACGGCCTGCCCGATGGCACGATCCTCTCGTGCGTGGTGCCGTCACTGGCCAACAACTGGGAGCTGGGCCTGTCTGGCATAAGTGCGTCGCGTCCGCTCGTGGTGGGCGCCGGCCTCAAGACGGGCATCAGACTGCGCCAGGAGGATCCGGCGGGAGTGGGGTCTGACCGCGTGGCCAATGCCGTTGCTGCTCGTCAGACCTATGGCCAGCCGGTGATCGTAGTGTCGCTTGGCACGACCACCAACATCGAGGTCGTGGACAAGACCGGTGCCTTTGTGGGCGGCATCATCACGCCCGGACTCTCGCTGGGTGCCAAGGCGCTTGCGCAGGAGGCGGCGCGCCTGCCCGAGGTGGAGCTGCGCGTGCCCACCAAGGCCATCGGCCGCAACACGCGCGCGGCCATGCAGTCGGGCGTGATGCTCGGTGAGGCCGTGCGTATCGACGGCCTGCTCGATGCGGTCATGGACGAGATGGGCCTGGAGCCGCAGGTCGTGATGACCGGCGGTGCCGCGGCGACCATCGGCGCGCTCATGCGCCACGGCTTTGTGGTGGACGACGACCTCACACTGCGTGGCCTGTCCCAGATCTGGTACCTAAACCGCAGATAGAAGCCCTGACTCCTTGGGTATCCTAGTCTCATTGACCCACACGACGTTTGGAGGCAAACCATGACCACGCTCGACGACCTCATCCTCTACGAGCTCCCCGGCTGCCCCTTCTGCGCGAAGGTGGACCGCTTCCTCAAGCAGAACGACCTCGAGGTGGAGCGTCGCATGATCACCGAGGGGACCAACCGCGAGGACCTCATCGCCATCGGCGGAAAGAAGCAGTGCCCCTGCCTGATCATCGACGGCAAGGCGCTCTACGAGTCGGACGACATCATCGACTACCTGCGTACGCGCATCGAGGGGGAGGCCAAGGAGGCGGACTTCTCCGACCTCAAGGAGGCCTGCCCCGTGCCCTGGCTGCAGTAACGCAGTACGCGCCACCCACGCGCCGCATCCCATAGCCGCACGAAAGAAGGCGTGCGCTTGGTTGGTTCCAAGCGCACGCCTTTCTCATGTTGCGATATGTACGTGA
>CAMYZR010000268.1 GCA_947303905.1 uncultured Atopobiaceae bacterium | reverse complement strand
ATGCCATCAAAGATCATCGACCAGATGTAGCCCAGCACAATGCCACCGATGAGGTTGGGCATGAAGAAGACCGTGCGGTACAGGTTGGACCCGCGGATACCCTGCGTGAGGGCATAGGCCACCGCAAAGGCAAAGACGTTGATGAGCACGAGGCTCACCACGGCGGTGGCTGAGGTGTACCAGAACGAGTGCTGGAAGCTTGGGTCGGCCAGTGCCGCCTGGTAGTTGGAGATTCCGACGAAGGTGGCGTCAGAGGTGATGCGGAACTTGCAGAACGACAGATAGATACCCTGGATGAAAGGCCAGACGAACCCGATCGTGAAGGCAGCCACCACCGGTCCCAAAAAGAGCCACGCCCAACGTCTGGTGGCCTGCGTCTGCGAGTTGCCTCGGCCGATCTTCTTGCTCATGCCCGTTCCTCCTTTCTGTGGGAATGTTCCGGTGCCATAGGGACGCAAGGACGCATGTGGTCGAGCCCCCGCCATGGCGTATCATGCACGAGAGCCTAACCACGTGTGTATGCGAACCGGTCTGGGGCCGGGATGGTCTCATGCCACCCCGGCCCGAGGATGCGAAGATACGACCTTAGGCGTTGGCCTTCTTGTACTGGGTGGCCCAGCCATCGACGAAAGCGGTCCGGACGTCTGCCCAGGTCTTGTCAGACGGATTGGCGTTGTAGGCGTTAAGGGCGCTCACGAGGGCAGCACGGTAATCGTCCACGTTGGGCTGGTAGTTGGTGGCCCAGTCCATCACGTAGCAGCCGTTGGAGGTGTAGTCGGCGGCGTCGTTGAGGAAACCGTTGGTGGACTCGGCGGCGTTGTTGTAGGGCATGATGCCCAGCTGCTCGACGAGCAGCGCGGACGCGTCGGGGTCGGTCACCAGCCAGACCATGAAGTCGATGGTGGCCTGCTGATCGGCCTCGGAGGCGTTGGCGTTCACGGCCCAGCAGTTCTCGGTGCCACAGTTCAGGCCGGCCTTCTCCTCGCCGTCTACGCCGCAATAGTACGGGAGCATATGGATGTTCGGCTGAGCTGCCGCGAGGTCGGCGTAGTCCCAGGAGCCCGTGAAGAAGAAGCAGGCCTTGCCATCCTTGAACTGCTGCGCGGGGTCATGGCCACCGGTGGCCAGCGTCTTGGGCTCCACCGTGGAGTTGTTGATGGCCAGGTCGTACAGCTTCTTGTAGTTCTCGACATAGGTGCCCTTGATGGTGGCGGGGCACTCGTCCCAACCGCCGTCATCGCGCTCCTCGTAGAAGTAGTCGAGGTTGGCAAGGTGTCCGGTCACGCGCCAGCTGGACGAGTCGTCCATGTCGGTGGCAACAAAGGCATCAAAGCCCAGCTCGCTGGCGCGGCTGTGAATGTCGGTAGCCACGGCCTCGAGGCTTGCGAAGTCCTTAATGTCGGCGATGTCGTGGCCGGCCTTTGCGATGAGGTCGGCGTTGGCGACGATGCCGTAGCACTCGTAGCAGTAGCCCATGGAGACGAGCTTGCCGCTCTCGTCATACAGGTTGTAGGCATCGGTGTTGAGCTCCGACTCGATGGCCGTGCCCTTGAGGTCCAGTGCGAAGTCGCCCCACTCCTTGACGCCGGCGGCATTGCCGATGACGAACATGGTCGGCGCGTCGGTCTTGTCCATCTCGGAGGTAAGGGTCTGGCTATAGGTTCCCGACGCAGCGGTCACAATCTTGGGCTCGATGCCCTTGGCCTCCTTGTACATGTCCTTGATGGTCTGGAGGGTCTCGTCGAGCTCGGGCTTGAAGTTGAGCCAGTACACCTTGCCGGCAGCGGCGTTACCGCCACCCTCGCCTGCGCCACCTGCGCCACCGCATGCGGCAAGAGTGGAGGCCGCGATTCCGGCCGCACCAATGAACGAACGACGGGTAATATTGTTGTTTGCCATGAGGGTTCTCCTATCCTGTGTTGCCCAACACATGAACTTACTTGTGGCTGTCTTGGCGCGTGCGGGGCTGTTGCAGCAGCCTCGTACGCGTCCTCTTTCGGACGCTTGGCCTAGCTCCTCGCCTTTCCCAGGGTCTCTCCTTCCCTGAGGCTTGTCTCCAACCGTACATGCCGGTTGGGCGCCGTGCCTTCGATGACATCCAACAGGGTCTTGAATGCCTCCTCTCCCAATGTCTCCTGCGGTTGTACCAGCGTGGTGAGCGTGGGTATGGTGTACTGCGAGATCTCGATGCCGTCGATGGCGACGACCGAGCACGCCCCCGGCACACTGAACCCCACGTTATGCAAGGCCTTCATGGCGGCAATGGCCATGGAATCCGCTACGGCAAAAATGGCGGTGATATCGGGACGCGCCTCGAGCGCAGCCAAGGTGCGCGCGTAGGCGGCGCTCATGGTGAAGTCCACGGTTTCGAGCACGAGGTCCTCGTCGAGGGGTATGCCCGCATCGACAAGCGCCTGACGGTAACCGGCATAGCGCAGCTCGCTGATCGAATGGTCGCGCACGCTGTCCAACAGCACCGCAATCTTGGTATGCCCATGGTCTATGAGCAGCTTGGTGGCCTTATAGCCCTCGGCATAGTCATCGATGGAGACAGACGAGTAGACGCTCTTGTCAAGGTCTCCGAACTGATTAGTGTTGGTGCAGCACACGAAGGGGATGCCGATGGCGTCCCCCTCGGCACGGCTGTAGTCGAAGCGGCCGCCAAGGAAGATGAGGCCCTTCAGGCGCTTTGAGCGCACGAGGGTCGCGCCAGCGGAAATCTCGTCCGCCCCCACGGGTATCTGGTGCAGGACCATGGTGTAGCCCGCCTCCTCGCACCGCTCTTCGATGGTGCGAATGATGGGGGTATAGAAGGGGTTCTCTGCGCCACGAACGACCAGTCCGATGGTGTCTGCGGGGGCCATGACAAGATCGCGTGCGCTGTTGTTGGGGATGTAGTGCAGCTTGTCCACCGCCTCGAGCACGCGGGAACGTGTCTCGGGACTCACGTCGGGATGGTTGTTGAGCACTCGCGACACCGTGCTCACCGCAACGCCGCAGTAGGCGGCAACATCCTTGATGGTCATGCGTCCTCCCCTCGCAGCTCATTTGGTTTCCCTCGTTGGAAACGTTTCTGGTAACGTTTCCAATACTGTTATATCACTTGTCGCCGGCGATGGCACTGACAATCTGGAAACGTTTCCAGAAATGTGTCTGCGAGCGAGCCCTTTTCCCGAGCGAACGGCATCGGACTCTCCATCGGTTGCCATATCGTGCCAGCTAGACCGGGGCCTGCTCATGCATGCGAGG
>CAMYZR010000267.1 GCA_947303905.1 uncultured Atopobiaceae bacterium | reverse complement strand
TGAGCAAGGCCCAGCTGCTCTGGTTCGAGCGCGGGCCGCGCGCATGAGCATGGATGCCCCGCGCGCCGTCTTCGTCGACCTCGATGACACCTTCCTTGCTCCCGACAAATCCATCCCCGCGGCAAACCTCGAGCTCATGGACCAGCTCGACGCATGTGGTGTCGAGCTTGTGCCCTGCACGGGACGCCATGTGGGAGGCGTGCCCGAGGCCATGCGCGCACATCGGTGCGTGCGCCACATAGTCGCGAGCAACGGCGGCATCGTGCATGACACCGAGGCGCGGCGCGACATCCATCAGGTGGCGATGCCCACCGAGCGCATCGTGGGGCTCTACGAGCGCCTGCGGGACCTGCCCGTGATCTTCGACGCCTTCGCGGACGGGCACGCCTACTCGGAGCAGGCGCGAAAGCACCTGTTTGACCAGATAGACGTGCCCGAGGGACTTCGCGCCTACCTCAAGGGCGGCCGCACCTTCACCGATATGAGCATTCCCGAGCTGCTGCCCACCGTCGGCCCGGTCACCAAGCTGAGCCTCTTCTTCGTCGACGAGGAGGGCGCCCGCGCCATCGACGAGGGGATCGCCGCGGCTGGCTGCCTCTACTACGTGCAGACGAGCGCGAGCAACTACGAGGCCATGCACGTGGACGCGACGAAGGGCGCGGCGCTCACGTGGCTGGCGCATGAGATGGGCTGGCCGATGGAGCGGGTCTACGCCTTTGGCGACAACAACAACGACCTGACCATGCTTGAGGCGGCCGGGCACGGGGTGGCGATGGCCAACGGCAACGATGCGGCCAAGCGGGCGGCCGAGTTCGTGGCGCCGCCTGCGGTTGACGGCGGCGTCGGGCTCTTCATGCGGGAGCTGCTGTAGGCGGGGCCGGCGCTAGAGGACCTCGTTCATTGCCCCGGAGCGGAATCCCGTCAGGTCGAGGCTCACGTAGGTGAAGCCCAGCTCGCGCAGATGCCCCACCACCTGCTCGCGCAGCGCGGGCTCAGCAAGGCGTGCGATCTGCTCAGCATCCACCTCGATGCGAGCCAGCTCGCCATCCCTGCCGTGGCAGCGCACGCGCAGCTGGACAAAGCCCAGGTCGTGCAGGTAGTCCTCGGCAAGCTCCACGCGCTTGAGCTTGAGCTCGGTGATGATGTCCCCGTAGGGGATGCGCGAGGCCAGGCAGGCGGCTGACGGCATGTCCCAGGTGGGGAGCCCCATCTCGCGTGAGAGCTCCCTGATCTGAGCCTTGGTCATGCCCACCTCGCGCAACGGGCTTGCGATGCCCATCTCGGCCAGCGCGCGCATGCCGGGGCGGTAGTCCCCCTCGTCGTCCTTGTTGGATCCGTCTGCCAGCGTGGATATGCCCTGCTCGGAAGCGGCCTCGAGCATCTGCGCGAAGAGGACCTTCTTGCAGTGGTAGCAGCGGTCCTTGGGGTTCTCGGCAAAGCCGGGGATGGAGAGCTCGTCGTAGGGCACGACTACCTGTCGGATGCCCCGCTCGGCGCAGAAGGCACGCGTGCGCTCGATGTCACGCTCGGGCGCCACGTGTCCTGCGGAGGTGACGGCGAGCATGCGCTCTCCGAGCACCTTGTGGGCGACGGCAGCCAGGAAGGTGGAGTCGACGCCGCCCGAGTAGGCGATGGCCACCGAACCCATGCCTGCCAGCAGGGCCTCAAGGGCTGCCAGGCGCTCGTGGGCGGTCTTTGATGCGGTTGTCTCAGACATGCGATCTCCTCCCGGACGTGTCAGGCGTCTAGTATGGCATGTTCGTACCCATAAGCCTACCGTTTTGGTAGGAAGTCACGGGCGTGCCACAGCTGTCGGTCCATCCCCGCATGACTGCAAGGGCAATTCGTGCGAGAATTGAGGCCTATGAGGGAGGGGTTATGGAACGACGTGAACTTGAGGAGCTGTTGCGCGCCGTCGCAGCAGGCGAGGTCTCGCCAGGCGACGCGGAAGAGCGTCTGTCCGCAGCTCCGTTTGAGGACTTGGGCTACGCAAAGCCCGATACGCACCGCGGCATACGCCAGGGAGTGTCCGAGGTGGTCTACGGTGCGGGCAAGACGGTCAAGCAGATCGTGGGCATCGTGAGCGCGCTGCGCTCTGCTGGGGAGGAGCGTGTGCTCATCACCAGGATCGACGCGCAGAAGGCTGCGGCCGTGCGCGCCGGGCTCGCTTCTGGAGACGCGGGGGCGTTCGTTTACCACGAGGTCCCGCGACTGGCGGTGGTGGGAGAGCCGCCCGCACCCGATGGAGTCGGCTACGTGGCCATTTGCGCCGCGGGCACGAGCGACCTCTACTGCGCGGAGGAGGCGGCGATAACCGCCGAGATGCTGGGCAGTCGCGTGGTCAGGCTCTACGACGTGGGCGTGGCGGGGCTGCATCGGCTGCTCGCCCATGTGGAGGACATCCAGAAGGCATCGGTGGTCATCGCGGTTGCCGGCATGGAAGGTGCGCTGGCCAGCGTGGTGGGCGGCCTGGCCTCCTGTCCGGTCATCGCCTGCCCGACCAGCGTGGGCTATGGGGCGTCGCTCGGGGGCGTCGCCGCGCTGCTCAGCATGCTCAACTCGTGCGCGAGCGGCGTGAGCGTGGTCAACATCGACAACGGATTCGGCGCCGGCTACCAGGCCGCGCTGATCGATCACGTGGGCGCACGCAGGGCCCACACCGAGGAGGAGTAGCTATGGGAACGGGCAAGACGTTGTATCTGGAGTGCGCGAGTGGCATCAGTGGCGACATGGTCGTGGGCGCCCTGCTCGACCTTGGCGCCAACGAGGATGGCCTGAGGCGCGCACTGGCGAGCCTGAACGTCGACGGCTTCGAGATTGCCGTGACGCGCAAGTTGGCCTCTGGGATCGAGGGCTGCGACTTCGACGTGATCCTCGACGAGGTGCATGAGTCTCACGACCATGACATGGACTACCTCTATGGTGACCTCGATGGCGAGGCACATGACCACGAGCACGAACATGGCCATGGCCATGACCACCATCACGACCATGACAACGACCACGACCATCACCACGATCACGACCACGGACATGGCCACCACCACCATCACGAGCATCGCTCGCCCGCGGACATCGCCGCCATCATCGATGCGGCGGACCTCGCGCCGCGCGCCAAGGCCACGGCGCACCGCATCTTCGACATCGTCGCCCAGGCCGAGTCCAAGGCTCACGGCCTGCCGATCGAGGAGGTCCACTTCCACGAGGTCGGCGCCGTCGACTCCATCGTCGACGTGGTGTCGGTCGCCTATTGCCT
>CAMYZR010000266.1 GCA_947303905.1 uncultured Atopobiaceae bacterium | reverse complement strand
TGTCCCACGGAGCCTTCTTGACGTTGAACATGATGAAGCGGGTGCCGAAGCCCTGGACCTGGTCGACGCGGCAGCCGGCAGCGGCAATCTGGTCGATGCTCTCGGGCGGCACGGACTCGGAGATGAGGGTGGTGCCCTCCTGCTGGGCGGTCACGCGAGCGGTGGCGTCGGTCATCGAGTCGATGCGGAGCTGGGTGTCCTGCGCAGGATGGGCACCGTTGTAGTTGGGGTTGGGCTCGAGGACGACGTAGGTGTCGGAGACCTCGGTGTACATCCAGGGGCCGGTACCGATGGGCTGAGCGGCGGCGTCATCATCGGAGAGGCTGGCCGGGGTGACCTTGATGATGCCCAGGCGCTCCTTGATGAGCGAGAACTGCGGGATGGTGACCTTGACGGTCAGGGTGGTGTCGTCCTTCTTCTCGATGGACTCGATCATGGTGAGGAAGGACACGTACATCATGCCGTCAGCCTTGGCGCGCTCGAAGGAGTGGACGACATCCTCGGGGGTGACGGGGTCGCCGGTCGAGAAGGTCGCGCCTTCGCGCAGGGTGATCTCGCAGGTGTTGTCGTCAACCCAGACAGGGTCGCCCACGCACAGACCGTCAGAGACGCTGTAGTCGTGGAAGTCGATGTCGTAGAGGCCCTCCATGACATTCATGTTGGCACTCAGGCAGAAAGCCGAGGAGCAGTTCTGCGGGTCGAAGGACGACGGACCATAGGCGGAGCCGACGGTGAGGGTGCCACCACCGACGGTGCCCTCAACGCTACCGCCATCGGCTGCTCCGCCATCGGACGAGCCGCCACCGCAAGCGGCGAGGCTCAGCGCAGCCACGCTGCCGGCAGCACCGAGGAACGTGCGACGTGAAAGGTTGGTGTTCTCTAGCATGTTCTCTCCCATTCTGTTGCACTGTTGGCCGGACGATTGGCCGTGCCAACTCCTTACCTACCTTTGAAGCGTATGGCCCAAATCGAGCAAAAGAGCCATGCAGCTCGCGAACGGTTTGAGTTTGGGTTTGTACGGTCTTTTAGCCGTTCGCTTAATAACAACTTATAACGTAGTTTCTCTCAATTTGTTGGTTAGGTAATGTTACTTTGTGTTACTTGTATTTCTACTCGATGAACGGTTCCTTCCTGTAGGTGAACGGTCAGCCTGTCTAGAGGAATGCACGTTAACACGCTAGAACATCCGATTACGGAAATATGCACACCAATCTCGCGATACTATGTGAAATTATGTTACATTTCACCAAAGCATGACGGGCACAGCTTTGAGAAAGAGGCATCATGAACCCCATCGAGAGACGCACCCTTATCCTCCAGCGCCTACAGCGGGACGGCAAGGTAGGTCTCGGGGAGCTTGCCCAAGAGTTCGAGGTCTCGAGCATGACCATCCGGCGTGACCTGCGCCAGCTCATGGACCAGGGCATCGCGACCATCAGCGTGGGCACGGCGTACCTCACTGACCAAGGGACGGGAAGCATCGCCATCGTTCCTACCGAGGAGCAGGACCACGGAGTCCCCGCGCGCAAGCGTGCCATCGGGCAGAGGGCCGCACAGCTCGTCAACGACGGCGACACGATTATCATCGATTGCGGCAGCACCACCTACGAGCTGCTCAAATACATTGGGTCAAAGCGTCTCACCATCATCACCAACTCGATTCCCGTTGCCTCGCTGGTGGGTTCCAACCCAAACGTCAAGCTCATCTATGCGCCTGGCGAGTACAGCGAGGACTCGCATGGGCTAATCGGCCCCCTGACCGTCGACTTCCTCCATACGCTGCGCGCGGACAAGGCTTTTTTGGGAGCGCACGGCTTTGATGCCGTCGGTGGCGCCAACGAGCCGGTGCTCGGTGACGGCACGGTTAAGCGCGCCATGCTCGGAAGCGCAACGAGGTCGTACCTGCTCGTCGACTCCAGCAAGTACGGCAACGTGCACTTCATGGCGCTCAGCAAGCTGTCGGACTTCTCGTGCGTCGTCACCGACGACGACTTCCCAGCCGACAAGCGCGAGGAGCTCGAGGCCGCCTGCAACGAGGTCATCTACGCCTAGGGTCTCTTAGGAACTCCTAGCGCTCGCCATCCCACTCCGCGAGGAACTCCTCGAGGAAGCCGCGCAGATACGCATCGCGACGCTGCGCCACTCGGCGGCCCGCATCGGTGGCCATCATGTCCTCGAGCAGCAGGAGCTTGTCGTAGAAGTGCTGGATGGTCGTGGCGGCATCAGCGTTTGTCGGATCGTGGAGCATGCGCCCGTGCGAACCACCATAGGCAAAGGCACGCGCCACGCCGATGGCTCCGATGGCATCGAGGCGGTCGGCATCGCGGACGCAGGCACTTTCAAGTGATGAGGGGGCCGCACCCCCGTTTTTTGAGAAGGACACCTCGCGAATCGCCGACAACACCGCCTGGGTATCGTCGTCAGTAACCTCGTGTTGGCGCATGAAGGCGCATGCATTGCCAAGGTCATCGGCCGTGTTGGGCGACAGCTTGGAATCGTCCACGTCATGCAGCAGGGCCGCCAGCGCAACGACGTCCTCATGTGCGCCCTCCTCCCGGGCGAGCCGCACGGCGAGGTTGTGGACGCGCATCGTATGCCACGCGTCATGACCCGAGGCGTCCCCCGCAAAGAAGCCACTCACGTACACACGGGCGTCCTCGATGGCGTGCCGGCCTATCACGCCTGCTCCTCCTTGCGGAGAATGCCCAGCTTATGGTGCTTGCGGCAGACGCTGGTGTAAGAGTCGTTGCCACCGAGCTGGACCTGGCTTCCCTCCGTTACCATCTTGCCGTTCTCATCCATGCGCGCCACGCAGGTCGCCGCACGACCGCACCAGCAGACCGTCTTGACCTCCTCGATGATGTCAGCCCAAGCCATGAGCCAGAGCGACCCCTCGAAGAAGTTGCGCTGGAAGTCGGTGCGCAGGCCGTACGCGATGACGGGGACATCGAACTCGTCCACGATCGTCGTCAGGAAGTCCACCTGGTCCTTCGTGCAGAACTGGGCCTCGTCCACGATAACGCAATCGTATGCGCCAATCTCATCAGCACTCATCTTGAAGAGCTGCTCCACAAAGATGCAGGGATGCGAGAGGCCGATGCGCGACGCCATGACACCCACTCCGTCGCGATCGTCAAGGGCAGGCTTGGCGAGCAGCGCTCGCTGGCCCTTCTCGTGGTAGTTGTAGGCCACCATCAGCGCGTTTGCCGTCTTGGAGCTACCCATCGATCCGTAGCGGAAGTAGAGCTTTGCCATGTCGAAA
>CAMYZR010000265.1 GCA_947303905.1 uncultured Atopobiaceae bacterium | reverse complement strand
TCCCCATTCTCTACCATAGTCTTTGGGAGGAATCTTGAAAGATTGAACAAGGAGAGCAAGCACTTTTGCTCCCTCAATGAGTGATAGACCTGTTTTTTCTGCCTCAGACGAGGTGTTGTCGCCATGCTGCCGAAAATAGCTGAGCACTCCTTTGTATTCCACAATGGAACCTTTTTCGCAAAGCATGGCATAAGTCCGCCCCACTGCCCGTCGGAGTATCGGAGCAGACGACTGTGGAGGGTCTGGCCGAACGGGGGCGAGGCGGCGAACCTACCAGCTGCTTTCAGCCAATCCCCTGGCGCTGAGCTACGACCGCATGGCGCCCATTCTGGAGAAGGTCAACGAGTAAGGAGCTGCTGCTCTTTGTGGAGAACCTCACCTGTGACTGCTTCTTTATCACGCATCACACCATCGGGGATGTCAATCTGACCGGACCCGATTTTCTCGCCCGCAAGGATCAGATCGTAGCCGTTCTGCAGGACGAGCTCGCACACGCGGACATGGACAGACTCGCCCGGCGTCGCGCACAGAAGCGCACGCTCTAGGCTCGGATTAGGAGGAGACCGTGACCGAAAACGATGATTCGACAACATTTCTTGACATGACGCGTGAGCGCTGTAGCGTTCGCAGGTTTGATCAGAAGCAGATTCGCGAGGAACACATGGTCCGCATTCTGGAGGCGGGCCGCAATGCGCCAAGCCCTCCAACTGGCATTTCAGGCGCAATAGCATAGAAGAGTTGTACCAGGTGCTGTAGGCCACAGGACTTGTTTGGCTCAAGCCGTTCAGATTCGATGTGCAACCAAGTCCGAACCATCTCATCGACATTGATAATACTCGATGCCACCCCCTACAGGCCTTTTCTCGTTTCGCTACCTGAGTTGCTTAATCTCCGCATATAGTATTAAACTGGCAAAAGAGCTGTTCAATGGGCGCTTTTAGTCACCGTGTAACTGATGCCACCCTTTTGCCCAAACCGTTGCATAACTCGGAGGAGACATGCGCACGACACCCGCCAAGGACCTTCGCGTGACCAAGACGCTCGAGGCGATCGACACGACCTTTCGCGCCATGATGCTCGAGCATGGCTACGAGTCCATAACCGTCAAGGACCTCTGCGAGCGGGCGCGCATCAACAAGAAGACCTTCTACCGGTACTACGAAACCCTCGACGACCTGCTGGCCGAGGTGATGGCTGGCTATGCCGCAGCCTGGCGCAAGCGCACCACGCATCTGCATGAGCCTGAAGACTTGGCCGAGATCACGCGCGAGCTCTTCCGCTTTGGCGTGGAGCAGGATGCGCTCTACGATGCCATCACCTGCGACCCAGCGTACGACAAGATCCAAGCTCGTCTGCAGGATGACGCAAGTGGCGAGCGCGTCGAGGAGGCCCCCGAGGGCTTTACCCTCGAACGTTGGCATATCTATTACAGCTGGCAGACGGCGGGCTCGCTCGCCATGTACCGCGCTTGGGTCGCTGACGGGAAGCGCATGCCACTCGAGGAAGTCACCGAGATGGCCGTGGGCCTCGTCTGCAACGGAGCGAGCAGCCTGTAACGAAACGAAAGGGGGACAGGGAGGCGCGCGTCCTCCCTGTCCCCCATGCTCCTAGATGTCCAAGGCGGCGTGATAGCCCCAGTACACGGCGTTGGTGATGGTGCCTACGCGTGCGGCATCACCGATCACGCGCACGAACGGGGCAGCATTCTGCAACGCCGCAACCGTCGCCGTGCGAGAACGCTGGCCCAGCGCACAGAGGACCGTGGCACCGGGCACGAGGACCTCGTCCTCCCCCACCTTGCACGTCACGCCACCATCGCCCACCGAGAGCGCTTGATGACCGAGTCGTACGTCGACACCCAGTTTGTCGATCTGTGCCATGAGCAGGGGACGATGTCGCACGTTGGCGTCGGGTGCCAAGACATCGCGCATCTCCACGAGGCTCACGTGCTTGCCCTCCTGGGCCAGGTGCACGGCACACTCGCAGCCAGCGAGGCCACCGCCCATGACCACCACGTCGTCGGCAACCTCATCGGCATGCTTGTAGTACTCGTTGACCACGATGACGTTTTGCCCGTCCAATCCGGGGATGGGCGGCACGAGCGGCTCGGATCCCACTGCCACGATGAGCGCGTCAGCACCGAGCTCCTCCACAAGCTCGGGCGTTGCCTCGGTCGAGAGACGAATGTCCACGCCCGCTGCGCGGCAGAACCGCTCATAGGTGCCTGTAAGCTCGTACATCTCATGCTTGAAGGGCAGCGCCTGCTCGCTCTTGAGGATACCGCCGAGCTGGTCCTCCTTCTCGAGCAGCACCACGTCGTGCCCCCTGCGGGCTGCCGTCCACGCCGCGTAGAGTCCGCCGGGTCCGCCTCCTGCCACCACGACCTTTCGGCGGCGCTCGGGTGCCACAGGGACGACCTCGTCACCCTCCATCTCGCGACCAATGATGGGGTTGACCGTGCAGCGGCGCGTGCTCGTGGCGGCACGCTCGGCCATGCAGGTGAAGCAACGCAGGCAACGGACGATGTCCTCGGTACGGTTCTCCACAACCTTGCGCGGCAGATACGGGTCTGCGAGCAGCGCACGACCCATGTAGACCACGTCGGCCTTTCCGCTAGCGATAATCTCCTCCATCTGCGCGGGGTCGTTGAGGCCACCAATGGTCGCCACTGGCACGCTCACGTGCTTCTTTATCTCTGCGGCAAGGAAGACGTTGCGGCCATGATCCTCGAACATGGAAGGATGCGTGATGCCGAAGGTCTTCTGGTAGGTGCCAGCACTCACGTGCAGCAGGTCGATGTAGGGCTCGAGTTGCTTGGCGATGCGCACGCCCTCGTCCACGTCGTAGCCACCCTCGCAGAACTCGGCGCCGCTCAGGCGGAACTCGATCGGGAAGAACGGGCCCACGGCCTCGCGCACCGCCGTAAGCACGCGAATGGCAAAGCGGCACCGGTTCTCCAGGCTACCGCCGTACTCGTCGGTACGGTGGTTGAAGAGCGGGCTCAGGAACTGGTTGATGAGCCAGCCATGTCCTCCATGGATCATGAGCATTTCGAAGCCAGCGCGCTTTGCGAGGCCCGCCACATGCCCATAGGAGGCGACGATGTCGTCGATCATCTCGTGCGTGAGCGCACGCACGGGCACGCCATCGGCACGCGTGCCATCGCAGGGACCCCACTGCGCGAGGTCGTGCTGCTTGGATTTGTCGGTCATGTAGGTACCCGCGAACTGCCCAGAGTGCGAAAGCTCGAGCGATGGGATGGCCCCGTGCCTGCGGATG
>CAMYZR010000264.1 GCA_947303905.1 uncultured Atopobiaceae bacterium | reverse complement strand
TCACCCCCAACGGTGATGGCACCATCCTCATGGCCTTCTCCGGCAAGGAGCTGGTACGTGGCGAGCCCGACGCCTCGAGCTTCCCCTCCGGCGGCCTGCGCGCTACCTTCGAGGCCCGCGGCTACACCGTGTGGGATCCAATGAGTCCCGCCTTCATCAAGGACGAGGTGCTCTGCATCCCCACCGCCTTTATTTCCTACACCGGTGAGGCGCTCGACAAGAAGACGCCACTTCTGCGCAGCCAAAACGCGTTGGAGAAGCAGGCCAAACGCGTGCTCGCCCTCTTTGGCAGAGCACCTCGGCGCGTCTTCACGACCATTGGTCCGGAGCAGGAGTATTTCCTCATCAAGGAGGAGGACTACAAGGCCCGTCCTGACCTCATCCTCACGGGTCGCACCCTCTTTGGCGCGCCTCCTGCAAAGGGTCAAGAGCTCGAGGAGCACTACTTCGGTGCTATCCGCCCCACGGTGAGCGAGTTCATGAAGGAGCTCGATGACGAGCTCTGGAAGCTGGGTATCCCAGCCAAGACCAAGCACAATGAGGTTGCACCCTGCCAGCACGAGCTGGCACCGGTCTTCGAGGCAGGGTCGACGGCAGTCGACGACAACCTGCTGACCATGGAAAAGATGAAGCTGTTGGCAAGCCGTCACGGTCTCGTGTGCCTACAGCACGAGAAACCCTTCGAGTACGTTAACGGTTCGGGAAAGCACAACAACTGGTCGATTAGCGCTGATGATACGAATTTGCTGGAACCTGGCCCCGACCCTGAGCACAACCTGCAGTTTCTTGTGTTCCTTGCCTGCTTGGTCGCTGCCGTGGACGAGCATGCCGATCTGCTGCGCATGAGCGTGGCGTCCGCAGGCAACGACCATCGCCTGGGGGCCAATGAGGCACCGCCTGCGGTCGTGTCGGTCTTTCTGGGTGATGCGCTCTCGCCCGTTGTGGAGGCCCTCATCCACAAAGAACACGTCGATGTCGCAAGCCAGGAGATGATGGACCTGGGCATCCCGCAGCTGCCTGCCATCCTGCGCGATAATACCGACCGTAACCGTACGAGCCCCTTTGCCTTCACAGGCAACAAGTTCGAGTTCCGCATGTGCGGATCGCAGCAGAACCTCTCTGATCCCAACGTGGTACTCAACACGGCCGTGGCCGAGCAGTGCGAGCGCTTTTGCGACTATGTGGCAGATCGCAGCAGCGAGGACTTCGTGACTGTGGCCATGCGCTTCGTGCGCCACACCTTCCGCGACCACCAGCGCATCATCTTCGATGGCAACGGCTACTCCGACGAGTGGGCTGCTGAGGCCGAGCGTCGTGGCTTGCCGAACCTCAAGACGACTCCGGATGCCATTGGCGCCCTCATGGATCCCGACAACATCGCACTATTTGAGAACTACGGTGTCCTCTCCGAGGCGGAGCTGCACGCCCGTTACGTCGCCAAGGCCGAGCAGTATGCCAAGCTGATCAACATCGAGGCAAACACGATGTCGTACATGGCGCGCCACATGTATCTACCGGCGCTCATGAGCTACTCCGGCGACCTTGCGAACAGCGTTGCCATCAAGGCGGAGCTTGGTGTCGCCTCACGGGCCGAGAAGGACATCGTCGAGCGGCTCACCAACGGCATCGACACCATCTACGACCTCACCTCACAGCTTGAGCAGCTGGCGGCTCACGCCAACAGGAAGACTAACCCCTCCGAACAGGATGCCCTTTGTCGCGATGAGGTCATCCCTGCAATGGAGGCGCTGCGCGCGGAGGTCGATGCCATGGAACGTCTCTGCGGAGAGGATTACTGGCCTGTTCCGAGCTATAACCAGATGCTCTTTTACGTTTAGAGGCTGAGCCATATCCCCCTACGTGGCGCAGCCTTGGCTGCGCCACGTTTTTCTATGCGTCGTCTTCTCACCACATTGGTGGCTGTTCCTGATACCCCTATCAGATGGAGGCTAGATTTCTATGTGCTCAATCATGAGTTACTGTAGCGAGGAGGTTGAGCTCGATGCCTTCATGGAGGGCTTTGAGCGTACGGTCTCGCGAGGGCCGGACAGTTCACGCGTCATCAATACGGGTCATGGCCTTATGGGCTTTCATCGGCTCTCGATCATGGGACTCACGCCCGAGGGTATGCAGCCATTCGAGCTCGATGGTAGCTTTGCTGTCTGCAACGGAGAGCTCTATGGGTTCGAGCGCATCCGCGAGGACCTACGCGAGAGAGGCTATCGGTTTGAGAGCGACAGCGATTGCGAAATCATCCTTCCGCTCTATCGCGAGTACGGTACGAGCTTCTTTGCCACGCTTGATGCCGAGTTTGCCTGCATCATCTATGACGGCGAGGCTCAAGGCTTTATAGCCGCACGAGATCCTATTGGCATCCGGCCGCTCTACTATGGCTACGACGACCACGGCGCAATCGTCTTTGCGAGCGAGCCCAAGAACCTCGTCGGTCTCGTGCGCGAAATCAGGCCATTCCCTCCCGGACATTACTACCAGGACGGGCGCTTCGTGTGCTACTGCAACATCGCAAAGGTCGACGCCACCTGCGCCGATGACCTTGAGACCGCTTGCGACAACATTCGCAAGAAGCTCACCCGAGCCGTGAGCAAGCGCCTCGTGTCCGACACCAAGGTGGGGTTTCTGCTTTCGGGAGGGCTGGATTCGTCGCTCGTCTGCGCCATTGCCGCACAGGAGCTTGACGTGCCTATCGAGACCTTCGCGATAGGCATGGAGGAGGATCCCATCGACCTCAAGTACGCGCGCGAGACCGCTGGGTACATTGGGAGCCACCACACCGAGATTCTGATGACTCCCTCCGACGTCATCTCCTCGCTGGAGGATGTCGTGGTGCTTCTGGGTACTTACGACATCACTACCATTCGTGCGAGTATCGGAATGTACCTGGTGTGCAAGGCCATCCACGAGCGCACCGACATCCGCGTACTGCTCACCGGCGAAATCTCTGACGAGCTTTTTGGCTACAAGTACACCGACTTTGCACCTTCGGCCGCCGCGTTTCAGGAGGAAGCACAGAAGCGCCTACGTGAGCTGCACATGTACGACGTGCTTCGTGCCGACCGCTGTATCTCGGTGAACTCGCTTGAGGCGCGCGTTCCCTTTGGCGATCTTGACTTTGTGCACTACGTGATGTCGCTCGACCCGCAGATGAAGCTCAACACCTACGGCAAGGGCAAATACTTGCTCCGTCATGCGTTTGAGGGCACGGGTCTTTTGCCCGATGGTATCCTCTGGCGTGAGAAGGCGGCCTTTTCTGACGCGGTCG
>CAMYZR010000263.1 GCA_947303905.1 uncultured Atopobiaceae bacterium | reverse complement strand
TTCCAGTTGGTGCCGAGCAGCATGTTGATGAGGCCCGTGGGCGACAGGAGGATGCGTACGATACCGCAGAGAACGATGACGGAGATGAAGTTGGGCAGATACAGCACAAGCTGAATCTTCTGCTTGAGGCTGGTGCTCAGCACACGGTTGAGCAGGAATGCCAGAAGGATCGGTGCGGGGAAGCCCCAAAGGAGGCCGTAGATACTCAGCTTCAGTGTGTTGGTGAGATAGCGCATAAAGTCAGGCGAGCTAAGGAAACGCCTAAAGTGTGCAAGTCCAACCCACTCACTGCCAAATACGCCACGGAACGGGTTGTACTCCTCGAATGCGATGAGCACGCCACCCATGGGGATGTACCGGAAAACGATGGTGAGCACGAATGCCGGCATCATGAACAGCACGTAGAGCTGCCAGTGCTGACGCATGTAGATGAGCGTGTTGCGTAGGGCTCCGCCTCCCTTCTTCGCACTCGCGGCTGACGCTGACGACGTTTGCGGCATATGAACTCCTCTCCCTTGTTATGTGCAAATGTGATTATTCGCGCCGTGAGCGACCACCGATACCAAACATGTGACCACCCAATCTCATACATGTGACCAGCTGCCCATCGGGCCCGGTCTCACCATTGCGACCGCTTCCTAGACTTGTCCCATTCGCCATTCGGACAAAGAGAGGAAGTGATGCAAATGGCGAAGAGGATAAGGGCCAAGCTGGTCCTGGAGCTGCTGGCAAAGGGCATGACGGGAAGGGAGATACGCTCTACCCGCCACATATCCCAGAGGAGCATCAGGCTCGTTAGGGATGCCGCCGAGAGGCGAGGCCTGACTTGGGACGACGTCGCGGACATGCCCGACCGAGACGTCTACGACCTGCTGTTCCCCGCGCAGGCCGTCGCTAGGGAGGCCTACTCCGAGCCCGACTGGGAGCTCGTCCACTCTGAGCTGCAGCGCGACGGGGTGACGCTCAAGCTGCTGTGGGAGGAGCACTGCGACGAGGCCGCCCGCGACGGGCTCGTCACCAAGAGCTACAACACGTTCTGTAGGGGATACCAGGCCTTCGTCGCCGCGCGCGGAGTTACCAACCACCTCGAGCACAAGCCGGGGCAGGTCATGGAAGTCGACTGGAACGGCACCCCGATGTGGCTGACAGGACCGGACGGGGAGCTGACCAAGTGCCACCTCTTCGTGTCGACGCTGCCGTACTCGCAGTACAGCTACGTCGA
This sequence comes from uncultured Atopobiaceae bacterium, assembly GCA_947303905.1. Classification (GTDB taxonomy): domain Bacteria; phylum Actinomycetota; class Coriobacteriia; order Coriobacteriales; family Atopobiaceae; genus UBA1367. The sequence goes on along the minus strand of CAMYZR010000263.1, from coordinate 2,061 downwards.
GGCGACGCTCGACATGCGGCAGAACACGTGGCTGCTATGCCACGTGCACGCGTGGGACTTCTTCGGCGGCGTGGCGGTGAGGACCGTCTGCGACAACCTCAAGACCGGAGTGACCAGCCACCCGAGGGAGGGCGAGGTCGTGCTCAACGAGGCCTACGAGGCCCTGGGCGCCCACTACATGACCGCGATCATGCCCACGGGAGTGCGCAAGCCCAAGCAGAAGCCCAGCGTGGAGGGCACCTGCGGCAAGGTTGCGACGGCCATCGTCGCGCGCCTTCGCAACCGAACGTTCGCCACACTGGCCGAGCTCAACGCCGCGATACGCGAGATGCTTGACGCCTTCAACGCAGCCCCCTTCCAGAAGCGCGAGGGAAGCAGGCGCGAGGTCTTCGAGGAGGTCGAGAGCGCGTACCTGGCGCCGCTGCCAAAGGCGCCGTTCGAGGTGTGCGAGTGGGTGCGCGGCCGCAAGGTGGCGCCGAACTTCCACGTCGCCTTCGAGCGCAACTATTATTCTGTGCCTCACGTTCACGTAGGGGCGAAGGCCGACCTCAAGGTGAGCGACTCCACCGTCGAGGTCTGGGTCGGCGGCGAGCGCGTCGCCACGCACCCCAGGTTCAGGCCCTGCGAGAGGTGGCTCTACCGCACCGATCCATCGCACATGCCGCCCGAGTTTGCCCACGCCGATTGGGACGACGTGAGGATCCTGCGCTGGGCGCGCGAGATTGGGCCCGACACCTTCGCCGTCGTCTCGCGCATATTCGCCGACGTGGCGATCAAGGAGCAGGGCTACAACCCCGCGCTCGCCGTGCTCAACCTCTCCAAGAGGTACGGCGAGGCGGCGCTTGAGGCCGCGTGCGGCTTCGCGCTGGAGAGGTCGGAGCACCCCAGGTGCCGCTTCATACGCTCGGTGCTCGCCAGCGGCGCCGCGAGCGCTGCCGGCAACGGCACGGACGACGCGCCCGGCGGCTACATCCGCGGAGAGGGATACTACGGGGGAGGTGAGCTGTGATGCTCGACCCCGAGACCAAGAGGAAGATCCGGGAGCTCAGGATACCTGGCATGATCGAGGCCGTCGAGATGCTGGATGCCGACCCCGCGTTCGCGTCGCTCTCCTTCGACGAGCGGTTGCGCACCATAATCGACTACTCCCACCAGGAGATGGAGAACGCCCAGGTGGCGAGGCTTCTGCGCAACGCCCACCTGCGGCTCCCGCAGGCCGACGTGACGGGCGTCGACTACGACGGGAGGCCGCTCAGCAGGGCGCTGATCACCGAGCTTGCCACCACCCAGTTCGTCGCGCGTGCCACAGACGTGATAATAGAGGGCTTCACGGGGACCGGCAAGAGCTTCCTTGCGTGCGCCCTGGGAAAGCAGGCCTGCAGGCACGGCCTCAGGACGCTCTACGTACGTATGCCCGACATGCTGGCCTACCGCGCGGAGAAGATGGCCGCGGGCTGGCCAGAGAAGAAGGTGCTGAACAAGTACGCCGCCTACAAGGTACTGATACTCGACGAGCACCTCATCGACAAGCCCACCACCGAGCAGATGCACTTCCTTCTCGAGCTCACCGAGAGGCGCTACGACAGCAGCTCGACCATCTTCTGCTCCCAGTACCCGGTGGACGAGTGGCACAGGCGCATGGGCGGCGGCGCCCACGCCGAGTCGATCATGGACCGGATAGTCCACAACGCGATCAGGATACAGATGGGAGACGTGAACATGAGGGAGAGGGCCAAGAGGAGGCAGGAGAAGCTGGAGGCAAAGCGGTCAAGTTAGTGATACCAGCGGTGACTTGAATGATATGGCCGGTGCACTCATTCGTGGGTGCACCGGTCACATTGCGTGCGAATCTGCATTAGAGTCAAGGGAAACCTTAAGTGAGTTTACGAATCGAGGCTTTCTGGAGCGTTGTGATGCAGTTGGGCCGCAGGGCGCCTTTTCGCCGACACATCGAAGGCGAGTACCGAAGCACCAACCGAAAGGACGAGTCACCACATGGGCTTATGACAAAAACATGGTGCCGAGAGACCATCACAGACCTCTCGGCATCATGAAGCTAGG
>CAMYZR010000262.1 GCA_947303905.1 uncultured Atopobiaceae bacterium | reverse complement strand
ACGGCGCTCCATGTCCTCGAAGTCCATGCGCCAGACGCCCTCGTCGTCGAGCACGAGCGGGCTGTGCTCGATGACGCGACCGGTGCGCTCGATCGAGCCGGTGAAGCCGATGTAGGTTGGCGAATGCACGAGGATCTTGTCCGCCGGGGCGCTGAAGGCGCAGATGGCGCTGACCACGCCGCCGAGGACGCCGTTCTCGTAGCCAATGCACTCGGGAGTCAGGTCGTCGACGCCCTTGCGACGCCTATGCCAGTCGATGATCGCATTGTAATAGGAGCCCGAGGTGAGGAAGTACCCGAAGAGCGGATGCTCGACGCGACGGGTGATGGCACCCGTGATGCAGGACGGCGCGGCAAAGCTCATGTCGGCGACCCACAGGGGAATCGCGTCGAAGCCCTCCTCAGGCGCGGCGGGGGCAAAGCCTCCCGGCATTCCCAACCCATCGACGGCAAGTGCGCCGGTGCCACTGCGGTCAATGATTGACGTGAAGTCGAACTGCATGAGTGTCTCCCCTGTCGGTGCCAATTGATGTCCAGGCAAATCGTAACGCAAGGAGAGGCACTTGCGTGTGCTCGAGCCGCACGTGTCGGTGCCTAGAGGACAAGAGCGGCTCCCCCAGGCAATGCCCGAGGGAGCCGCGTAGGCATGTCATAAGGAAGTGCCCGGCCTACACCCTGTTGTAGGCGGCAAAGAACTCCTGGGTCTCCGGGTCGGTCGGGTGGTCCATGACGTCGTAGGGGCTGCCGTTCTCAGCGATCTTGCCGCGACGCAGAAGCACGATGCGGTCGGCCGCGTCGTGCGCAAAGCCCATCTCGTGCGTTGCCATCAGGATGGTGGCACCCTGCGCCTTGAGCTCCCCCACCATCTCGAGCACCTCGCCCACCAGCAGCGGGTCGAGGGCGGAGGTGATCTCGTCGAGCAGGAGCAGCTCGGGCTCCATCATGAGGGCGCGGCAGATGGCGACGCGCTGCTGCTGGCCGCCGGAGAGGCGGTCGGGATACTCCTTGGCCTTCTGGTCCATGCCGATGCGGCGCAAGAGGCCCATGGCCTTCTCCTCGGCCTTCTCGCGCGGCCACTTGTGCACCTTGCGTGCGGCGAGCGTGACGTTGTTGAGCACCGTCATGTGCGAGAAGAGGTTGAACTGCTGGAACACCACGCCGATGCGCGAGCGCTGCTTGTCCATGTTGATGCTCGGGTCGGTGATGTCGGTGTCGCCCAGCCAGATCTGGCCGTCGTTGACCTGCTCGAGCAGGTTGACGCACTTCATGAGCGTGGACTTGCCCGAGCCAGAGGCGCCCAGAAGCGCCACGGTCTCGTGCTGGTGCACGTCAAAGGAGATGTGGTCCAGGACGGTGTTGTCACCAAAGCGCTTGACTACGTTGTCGATGCGCAGGACCTTCTTGTTGTTGGTGAGATCGTTGCCAGCCATCAGACCATGCCTCCCGTCTGCTCACGCTTGCGCAGCTTCTCGGAGTACCAGTCGTTCAGCAGGATGAACGGCACGCTCATCAGGATGAAGACGAGGCTCGCGACGATATAGGGCGTGAAGTTGTAGGTCATGGCGACCACGATCTGCGCGGCGCGGACGGCGTCGACGGCGCCGAGCGTGGAGATCAGGCCCACGTCCTTCTGCATGGCGATGAAGTCGTTCATGAGGGCGGGCGCCACCTTGCGCAGGCCCTGCGGAATGATGACCAGGCGCATCGTCTGGGTCTGCGTCAGGCCGAGCGAGCGTGCGGAGGCGCGCTGCGAGGGATGCACGTCCTGGAAGCCGGCGCGCAGCACCTCAGCGATGTAGGCGGAGTAGCTCATGACCACGGCGATGGTGCCGAGCACGGCCTTGTCGATGCGGCCGAAGAGCCCGAGTCCCGGGATGCCGAAGCCGATGAGGTAGAGCACGACGATCATCGGGATGCCACGCATGATGGTGGTGTAGAAGCGCGCCACCACACGCAGCGGGAACATGACCGCCGAGGTGGTCATGCGTATGAGCGCGAGAGAGGTGCCCAGGATGGCAACGCCGATGAGCGCCACACCCAGGACGCGGATGTTGAGCCAGAGGCCATCGAGCACCTGTGGCCAGGCTTGCGCAAAGTACTCGGGCGAGAAGAAGGACTCCTTGACCCGAGGCCAGCCGGGTGAGTTCTTGAGCACGATGACGACAATGACCACAAACAACAGCGACGACACGACGCTCGTGAGATGAGAGCGGAGGTTCTCCTTGCGACGGTACTCCTCGCGATCCCGCTCGATGTCGCTGACCTCGTAGACGATCTTTTCTGCCATAGGTGATGATCACCTCGTTCGTATGGTTGGTAAGCACACGAGGCATCGGCACGCCAGGCCATCCGACGGGCCACGCGGCCGCCCTCGTGCTTGCACGCAAAACGCGGCCGGCTGGAGGCTCCAACCGGCCGCGCAGGCACAAAGCTACTCGGTGAGCGTGGGGATGTCGGTGGTGTAGGCCTTGAGCCAGGTGTCGATGAGGCCGTCAACCGTGCCGTCGTCCAGGATGGCGTTCATGGCGTCGGTCACGAACGAGGTGAGCGGGGAATCCTTGGCCAGGGTGATGCCCAGGCCGTCGGGATCCTCGGTGCCAGGGATCTGGCCCACGACGGTACCATTGGCGAGCTGCTCGGACTCGACCATGTACACGCACTGCGGGGTGTCGGTGACGAGTGCGTCAGCCTGGCCGTTGTCGACGGCGGCGACGGCGTCGGAGTTGTTGTTGAAGATGTCGATGCCCTCGTCAGAGCCGCCCTTGATGATGTCCTTGACGTAGTCGATGGCGGTGGTGCCCATCATGACGGCAAACACGGCGTCCTTGAGGTCAGCGCATGCGGTGGCGTTGGCGAACTTGCTGTCCTTCTTGACGATGATGGACTGCGTGGGACGGAAGTATGCGGGCGAGAAGTCGATGGCCTTCTTGCGGTCCTCGTTGATGGAGACCTGCTGGATGTTGAGGTCCCAGTCGTGCTCGCCGGGAGCAAAGGCCTCGTCAAACTCGGTGCGGGTCCACACGACCTCCTCCTTGGCAAAGCCCATCTTCTCTGCCAGGGCATAGATGACGGCGGCCTCGAAGCCCTCGCCGGACTCGGGATCGTCGTTCATGACCCAGGGCTCCCATGCGGGGTTGCCGGTGGCGACGGTCAGCTTGCCAGGCTCAAAGGTGAGGTCCTTGACGTCGCCCGAAGCCTCGGCACCGCCATCGGAAGCACCGGAGTTGGAGCCGCAGCCAGCAAGGCCGAGAGCGGCCGCGCATGCACCGAGCTTGAGCATCTGACG